>NZ_JBQKJP010000006.1:0-98871 GCF_052117205.1 Candidatus Agathobaculum pullicola
AGGTCATCTGCTCGTAAGGCTTTGGTTTATACACTTTTTTCTTTGAAACAGCAGGAAATAGCCCTAGTTTGCGCATGACTCGGAACAAGCTCTCCGGACGTCGGGTATAACCCCGTAGCCGCAGCCGATGCCACAGCTCCACCATGCCCAGATCTGGATTGCGGCGGCGCATATCCCGAATCAGTTTCAGTTCTGTCTCCGTATGCTGATTTGGATGGCTATGGGGACGTCTGGACTGACAGGCCAGGGATTTCACCGTGCCATCCCATCGAGCCTTCCAGAAGTAGATGTACGACCGACTCTTGTTGTACTTCCGGCTGGCACGGCTCACACCGTATTTCTCTGCGTATTTCATCAAGGATTGCCTGTATGCCATGTCCTGTGTTATACTCTTGCTCATGAAGGATATGGCCCCCTCTCGTCAAGTTAAGTGTCGCAACTCAACTTTAACCGATGAGGCCCTATCCTTCATCCTTTTTTATTCAACTGTCCAGGATGTATTGTACTCCAACAACGGTTCGGAAAAGCCGTTTTTTGTTTACCTTGCGGACAGTTCGTGCTATACTGTATAAAGAGTTTTTATGTTTGGGGGAAATTATTTGAATACCATTCCCGATTGTGTGTTTCACTCCCGCAGTCTGGCCTGCAAAGCGCCGTATGGCGCGGTGCCCGCCGGGCAGACGGTTGCGTTTTCCACCTATCCTAAGCGCGAACACGGTACCGAACATATCACCCTGTGGGTGGAGGAGGACGGCAAGGAGCCGGAGGCATTCCCAATGCGTTGGTACGGCCTTGCCGGTGCGCGGGATCACTATACAACCAGCTTTACGCCGCCGCATCCGGGCCTGTATTGGTACTATTTTACCATGGATACTGCGGACGGCCCACGATACTGCGCACGCGGCTATGCCGGACGGGCGGAGATTATCGATACCCTGGGGGACAAATATCAGTTGACCGTATATGACCCGAACTATCAGACGCCGCGCTGGTTTGGACGGGGCATCACCTATAACATCTTCCCCGACCGCTTCTGCCGGGAGAAAATGCCCGTCCAGCCCGAAGGGGAAGGGGTTGCGCCGCGCGTGCTGCACGAAAACTGGGACGATATTCCGGTTTATCAGCCCAATGAGAACGGTGAAATTCTCAATAATGACTTCTTTGGCGGTACGCTGCGCGGGATCATCAGCAAGCTGGACTATCTGGAAAGCCTGCATGTGACCACCATTTATTTCAATCCGATATTTCAGGCGTATTCCAATCACCGGTATGACACGGGCGATTATAAGCGTATCGACCCACTGTTCGGCAGCGAGGAGGATTTCCGTACGCTGTGTGAGCAGGCCGCGGCGCGCGGCATGCGCGTGGTGCTGGACGGCGTGTTCAATCATACCGGTTATGACAGCCGCTATTTCAACGCGCGCGGCCGGTATAACAGTGTCGGGGCACACCAATCCAAGGATTCACCCTATTATCGCTGGTACGATTTTCAGGAATGGCCGGACAAATATGGCTCGTGGTGGGGGATCTACACGCTGCCGCAGGTGCGCGAGATGGACGAAAGCTATCTTGACTATATCATCGAAAGCGAGGACAGCGTCGTGCGTCGCTGGCTGCGGCTGGGCGCGTCCGGCTGGCGGCTGGACGTGGCCGACGAGCTGCCTGATGCGTTTATTGAGAAACTCAATGCCGCAGCCAAGCGGGAAAAGCCGGATGCACTGGTCATCGGTGAGGTTTGGGAGGATGCTTCCAACAAAATCGCCTATTCCGAGCGTCGCAGGTATTTTCAGGGCGGTGAGCTGGACAGCGTGATGAACTATCCGCTGCGCGACGCGATTTTATCGTTTTTAAACGGCGGCACAGCGGAGCATTTTGCCGAAAGCATAGAATGTATCCGTGAAAATTATCCCCGAGATGTATTTTATAATCTGATGAACATCATCGGAACGCATGATACGGCGCGCGCGCTGACGCTGCTGGGTGTGACCGACGAGGAGTGGAAGATGGACCGTGACGGGCGCGCGCACTATCAGCTGCCGCCCGACCGGCTGGCCACCGCGCTGCGCAAGCTGCGTCTGGCGGCGGTCATCCAGTTCACTATACCGGGGTCTCCCACCATTTATTATGGCGACGAGGCGGGCCGACAGGGGTTTGAGGACCCGTTTAACCGCCGGACGTATCCGTGGGGACAGGAGGACCGGGAGCTGCTCGCGTTTTATCGCCGTCTGTGCACGCTGCGTGCGGACAGCAATACGCTGGCGGATGGCGAGCTGCATTTCGTGCGCTGTCACGGCGCGCTGCTGCAATATGAGCGTGTGAGCGACACCTCCCGCCTGATGGTGGTCATCAACCGCGGCCATCATCATATTCGCACCTGCGTGCAGGCGGTTTACGCGGTGGATGTGATGACCGGAGAAGGATTTGAGGATGCGGACAGCCATGGCGTGCATATTTCGGTGCCGCCCGAGACCGCCTATGTGCTGCGCTGCTTCGGCACGCCGTAGAAAAGAGGAATAATACAATGGATATGCGGGAAAAACAGCTTTCCCATCGATATTTTTTTGAAGGAAAAATCATGAAGGCACGGCTGGACGAGGCGCTGCTCCCCAACGGAAAGACCGCACTGCGCGAGGTGTGTGAGCATGTCGGCGGCGTGGGCGTGCTGCCGATTGACCGGGATGGCAATGTGATTCTGGTGCGGCAGTTCCGCTATCCGTATGATACGGAGCTGCTGGAAATTCCGGCAGGCAAGCTGGACCATGGCGAAGGGGAGAGCATCGCAGACTGCGGTGCGCGCGAGCTGAAGGAGGAAACCGGCTGCACGGCGGCGCGTCTGGTGCCGCTCGGGTGTGTCTACCCGTCGCCCGGTTTTCTGACCGAGGTCGTGCACCTGTTTGCCGCGCTCGACCTGACGGAAGGCGAAATGCAGCCGGATGAGGATGAATTTGTCGAACTGGTGCGGCTGCCGCTGGCCGAGGTGGAGGCCATGGTCGAGCGCGACGAGATTCGAGACGCCAAAACCGTGGTCGCACTGTACCGTGCCAAACTCAAGGGGCTGTATTGACTGAAAACAGCACCTGTTCCTCGCTTGGGAAGGAGGCAATTATGGAGAAGAAAAAAATTCTGGTCGTTGAGGACGAAAAGGCAATCGCGGACATTCTGGTGTTTAACCTCCAGCGAGAAGGATATGATACGCTGGTCGCCTATGACGGTGCAGACGGTCTGCGGGCCGCACTGGAGCAGACACCCGATTTGATTTTACTGGATGTAATGCTGCCCTCGATGGACGGTTTTGAAGTGCTTGGGCATATTCGCGACAAGCAGGATACCCCGATTATCATGCTGACCGCCCGCGAGGAGGAGACCGACAAAGTGCTCGGCTTGGAGCTGGGCGCAGACGACTACATCACCAAGCCGTTTTCCATGCGCGAGCTGATGGCGCGCGTCAAGGCGAACATGCGGCGCACGCTGTCCGGAGAGGAGCGGGAAAAGCCTGCCGTGCCGTCGGGCGGCGGACTGCGCATTTCGCGCGATAACGGCATGGTGTACAAAAATGGGCGGGCGCTCGAGCTGTCCGCGCGCGAATTTGATATTCTGTGCTTTCTGTCCGCCGCGCCCGGCCGCGTGTTTTCGCGCGAGGAGCTGATGGAGCAGGTCTGGGGCTATGATTATTACGGCGACCTGCGCGCGGTCGACGTGGCGATTCGCCGCCTGCGTGAAAAGGTCGAAGATCAGCCCGCCAGTCCGCGCTACATCATGACCAAGCGCGGCATGGGTTATTATTTCAGCGACGAATGACCAGTGAAGCCGTGTCCTGTGCACGGAATACAGAAAAAACGGCGCGGCTGCGCTGAGCACGCCGGAGGTGTTTGTTTGTTTCGTTCCTTACACATGAAGCTGGTGCTGATTCTGGTGCTGATGATCATATCGGTCATGGCAGTGGTGGGCACGTTCCTCATCAACAGCGTCAACACGTTTTATCTGGACAGCTTCTATGAGCAGATGCAAAACGTGTTCAACCAGTCGAGCACAATGGATTCCCTCAAGGATGCGGCGGCCGAGCAGGGTGCGCCCGGCTTGCAGACCGTGATTGAAGCGCGGGAAAGCGCGCTGGGGATCGACGATTATCGCAATTATTATATTCTGGATGCTGAGGGACGGTATCTGGAAGGCTCCAACCCGAACATTACGCTGACCCGGACAAGCAACATCGTTGCCGCAATGGCCGGTGAGCTTGGCGCGCGCTCGTCCGTGTCCGACAGCACCATGGATATTGCCGTGCCCATCGACAAGGAAGGGGATGGCGGCGTGGACTATATCGTATACATCACGGACGATAAAAGCGAGATTTCCGATCTGTCATGGCGCTTTTTCCAGATTGTCATGCAGGCGATGATGTTCGGCCTGCTCGCAGCGATTCTGCTGTCCTTTTTGCTCAGTAAAACCATCACCACCCCGATTGAGCGCATCACCGAAGGCGCGCGGTCGATTGCGGAGGGAAATTTCGATCAGGATTTGGGCGTGCAGTCATCCGACGAGATTGGCGAGCTGACGCGCTCATTCAACTACATGGCACGGCGGCTCAAAAGTACGGTAGGCGAGGTACAGGGCGAACGCGATAAGCTGAGCACGCTGTTCCTGCATATGACAGACGGTGTCGCCGCCTTTACGACCGAGGGGCGCCTCATCCATATGAACCCGGCAACCGAAAACCTGCTGGGCGTGCGCATGGAGGATCATCTGACCTTCGATGAAATGTTTGCCGATTTAGATATGCTGGGATCGGACGAGACGGCTATGCGCAGTTTCCTGACCAGCGAGATCACGCGGCGCGACCGCGTGCTGTCGGTCACGCTCGCGCCATACGGCGCGCTTGACGGAGAGGGCGGCGTCATCGCGGTCATCCATGACATCACCGAGCAGCGCCGTCTGGACGATGCGCGGCGCGAATTTGTCGCCAACGTGTCGCACGAGCTGCGCACACCGCTGACCAACATCCGTTCCTATACCGAAACGCTGCTGGATGCTGCGGGAGATATTCCGATTGACACGGAAAAGCAGTTCCTGGGCGTTATTTCGAGCGAGTCTGAGCGCATGGCGCGCATCGTGACCGACCTGTTGACGCTGTCTAAGCTGGATTATGGCCGGATGGAGCTGCGTATGACGCGCTTTTCGCTGTCTGAACTGCTCCAAAAGGTGGCAAACGCGATGAAATTGACCGTGCAGGACAACGGTCACGAGATGGTTGTAGACGCACCGGATACGCTGCCGTCCATTGTGGGCGACCGCGAGCGTATCGAGCAGGTGGTCGTCAACATCCTGTCCAACGCGGTCAAGTATACGCCGTCAGGGGGACATATCCGTCTGTCGGCCTGCGTGCCGGCGGAAAACCGCGTGCGCATTACAGTACAGGATGACGGCGTGGGCATTCCGGCGGCCGACGTGCCGCGCCTGTTTGAGCGTTTTTATCGTGTGGATAAGGCGCGCAGCCGCGCGGCCGGCGGCACGGGCCTCGGTCTGGCAATCGCCAAGGAGATTGTCGAGCAGCATGAGGGCAAGATTGCGCTGGCCAGTGAGTATGGCAAGGGCACGACCGTGACCATCACCCTCCCGACCAACCTGACCCCGAACAGGGAGGAGGGGCCGGTATGAGAGGCGCGCAGCGTTCGGTTAAAAACACGGCGAAAAATGTGTCGCTCATCGTGCTGGTGGTGCTGCTGCTGACGCTGTGCGCGGCCAACTGGCTGACTGGGCTGAATGTGGCGCAGATGCCGGCGGACAGCCTGATGCGGCGTGCGCACGACCATCTGTTCGGCGGCGCGGTGGGCTATGAGCTGCGCTCGTCGGGCGTAGCCGCAGCAGAACCGGTACAGCTTGCGCTGACGGTGGACGGGCAGCTGTACGGCGTGCAGTATAACGTGACGGATATGGATGCGGCGGTCGTCGCTGTGCGCGACCTATGGGCGCAGGTGCTGACGGGCGATGAACTGGTTTCTGCCGGAGCGGATGAACTGAACGCGGCGCTGCGCGCGGGCGACTGTGCCGAATTGCGCTATCACGGCGCGATTCCGCTGGGCGCGGTCGCGGGCTGGATGGGCGGCACATGGAAGGATGGCAGCGACATATATGTGGAGACACTGGTCTACGCGGCGGGCGTGGAGCGCCTGTTTGTGCGCACTTCGGATGGCGCACTGTATGCGGCAGCGGCAAAAGCGGATAAAAACGTGCTGGAAAGCGCGCAGGATGCTTTCCGCGGCATGTCCTGTAAGTTTTCAGGCGAGGCGTATGCGGTGTATCCGGAAACGCTGCTGTTTGACAGCGAAGTCCTGTCCTTGCCGCTGCTGAGCAACGAGCCAATCGACCTGTTTTCTACACAGAACGGTACCGGCTTGGAGGCATTGCTGCAAGCGTTCGGATTTACAGCATACGCGGATTTTTATACCGAGCAGAACGATCAGGTGCGTGTGTTTGTGGATAATGTCAGCACGCTGCGCGTGAGCGCTGCGGGTTTGCTGCAATATGCTGCTTCCGCGGAAAATACCGCGGTGCACGCGTATGAGGAGGGCGAGGTTGGCGGACAGTCCGCGCTTGACGCGCAAATGGACTGCGCCCGGCTGATTCTGGATGCGGCGCTGCGCGTGGGCGAGACCAATGCACATGCGTCCCTGTATGCGGCCGGACAGCAAAACGGGCAGACAACACTGGTCTTTTTACAGATGTACGGCGGTGTGCCGGTGCTGGGCGAAAATGACTTCGCCACCTTCACGTTTGAGGGCGGCGCGCTGGTTTCCGCAACGGTTCGCCTGCAGCGTTTTGCCTCGCAGGATACAAACCGCATCGTCCTGCCTGCAAGGCAGGCGGCCGCGGGCGCGATGGGAGAGGCGAGCGGCCTGATGGTCGCGTATCGCGCACAGGGCGACAAAGGCTATGTCCCTGCACGCTTTTATTGGAAAGGCAACGACTGACAGGAGGTGAGGCCGCTTGCAATGGGATAAAGTAAAAAATGTGCTGATTGTGATTTTGCTGGTGGTCAACCTGTTTCTTGTCGGCAATTTTGGCGCGAAGATATGGCAGAATTATCAAAGAAGCGAAGAATTGGAAACCGATCTGCGCACGCTGACGCAGGAATACGGCAGGCAGCTGGATGACAGTTTCCGCCTGCCCAAGGATAAGGTGCTGCCCATACTGTCGATTGACCGAAGCCGCGCGGATGAGGAAGCGGTGGCGCAGGCGATGCTGGGTGAGGAGCTCGAGCGCACCGAGCAGGAGGACGGCACAGTGCTGTTCCAAAACGAGAGCGGCAAGGTCGAGTGGCACGCGGACGGTACGGTGCGGGCGGAATGTTTGACCGGTGCAGATGTGCCCGACGAGGCATCTGCGGCGCTGCGCCTGACGCGTCGGCTGCTCTCCGACTGGGGCTTGCAGGCGGAGGATGAATCATTTTGCGCAGATGGCCGAATGGTAACCCTGACCGGCACGGTCGCGGGGCAGCCGGTGCATAACCGCCAGTTGACCCTGCGATTCGATGAGAACGGCGGTGTTGCCGTAACCGGCTTATGGAGCTTTGGCACGCCGTATACCACCGTGCGGGGCAGCGGCGTATCCTGCAATGCGGCGGATGCGCTGCTTGAATTTGCCGCGCGGGCGCAGGAGGTCGGGAGGATTGACGCAATGACAGCCGGCTATCGTATGGAGATGGACAGCAATCGCCGTCTACAGCTTACGCCAACTTGGAAGATTACGACGGATTCGGGCGAATATTTGGTGGATTGTGCCAAAAAAACGATTGTAGACCAGGAAAATTGAAAAAAATCTTTCCTTTATCAAAAATTGTGGTACAATAGATTGGTGAGAAAATTTGCGGGTGCACGCATGTGTGCGTCCGGTCATAGAATACAGTAGCAAGACAGTTCACGCGGCGGTTACGCGTATTGCAATAGTGAGGAGTAGGTAGGTTTGACCAAATATGTAATCAACGGCGGTAAAACGCTCAATGGAGAGGTCATGATCTCCGGCGCAAAGAACGCGGCGGTTGCGATCGTCCCGGCAGCGCTGCTGGCGGACGGCCCGGTTCGCATTGAGAATGTGCCCAAGATTATTGATGTGACGCTGCAGCTGGAGATCATGCGTGAATTGGGTACGCAGATCCGGCTGCTCAACGCAACAACGGTGGAAATCCAGAATACACAGCATCCCAGCCTCAAGCCGCATGAGCTGGAGCGCAAGCTGCGCGCCTCCTACTATTTGCTCGGCGTGCTGCTGGGTAAATACGGCTATGCCGAGGTCGCTATGCCGGGCGGCTGCAATTTTGGCGGTGTGCGTCCGATTGACCAGCATATCAAGGGCTTTGAAGCGCTGGGCGCCAGAGTCACATTGCCCAAGGGCGGATATATCCGCGCCGAGGCCCCTGAAGAGGGCCTGCACGGCGCACATATCTATTTTGACGTGGTGTCTGTCGGCGCGACCATGAACATCATGCTCGCGGCAGTACTGGCCAAGGGCCAGACCGTCATGGAAAACTGTGCCAAGGAGCCGCATATCGTCGATTTGGCGAATTTCCTCAATGCGATGGGTGCAAATGTCAAGGGCGCAGGTACGGACGTCATTAAGATTCGCGGCGTCGAGCGTCTGCACGGCGGTACCTATTCCATCATTCCCGACCAGATCGAAGCCGGTACGTTTATGGCGGCGGTCGCGGCCTGCGGCGGTTCGGTGCTGGTGAAGAACGTTATCCCGAAGCACCTCGAGTGCATTACGGCAAAGCTCAAGGAGATGAGCGTTGAGGTGACCGAGTTTGACGATGCGGTGCTGGTGCGCCGCGAGGGCAAGCTGACCAAAACCAACATCAAAACCATGCCTTATCCGGGCTTTCCGACCGATATGCAGCCGCAGATGACGACCGCGCTGTGCCTTGCGGAAGGCACGAGCATCATCACCGAAGGCGTGTGGGATAGCCGTTACCGCTATACCGAGGAGTTGGCGCGCATGGGTGCGAACATCCATGTCGACGGCAAGATTGCGGTGATTGAGGGCGTGGAGGAATTCAAAGGCGCACCGGTGCGCGCACATGACCTACGTGCGGGCGCAGCCATGGTTATCGCGGGCCTTGCGGCCAAGGGCGTGACCGAGGTTGAGCAGGTGCAGAATATCGAGCGCGGCTATGAGACGCTGGTGGAGAAATTCGTGGCGCTGGGTGCGGATATGTACCGCTCCGAGATTCCGGATTCCATGGGTGCGGCTGAGCGCGCGTAAAAAAGGAACATATACAGCGGAGGGGGCAACCTCTCCGCTGTTTTGGAAAGCAAAGGAGTTTCAGCATTGGCAAAGCGGTATTATTACAGCATTGCAAGTGGGTCGTCGGGTAATTGCGGCCTGTACATGGCGGACGGGACAGCAATTCTGATTGATTTGGGCGTGTCTCTGCGCAAGATCACCACAGCACTGGCCGGAATCGGTCTCGGCTTGGACGATGTTTCCGCCGTGCTGCTCACACATGAGCATATCGACCATGTCAAGGGCTTGCCGATGTTTCTAAAAAAGGCGAAAGCACCCGTGTTCGCTTCGCGCGGCACGGCCGAGGCGCTGGCGGAAAAAGACCCGTCCTGTGCCGACCGCTTGAATGAGTTTGACAGTGGAGAGGGCTTCTGGGTGCGCAATGTGGACATTGCAACCTTTGCTACGCCGCATGACGCGGCGGACAGCGTCGGTTACATATTGGAACACGGCAGCCATCGTTTCGGGTTTGCCACTGATCTGGGCTTTGTGCCCCGGGAGGCGGCAGACCTGCTGCGCGGATGTGAGACGGTCGTGCTGGAGAGCAACCATGACCCGCACATGCTGCAGGCAGGCCCGTATCCGTATCCGCTCAAGATGCGCGTGGCAGGCCCGGCGGGACACCTCTCCAATCCGGACTGCGCGGTGTTCGCGGCCGATTTGGTGCGGCATGGCACGCGCAATCTGGTATTGGCGCACCTGAGCGAAAAGAACAACATGCCGGCGCTCGCCCTGCAGCAGACGGTGAGCGCGCTGCACGGCCTGCCGGACTGCGCGGTGCAGGTTGCGCCGCGCGAGCACATGGAAACGCCGGTTTTGTTTGGGGAGGAAACGATATGCTCGCTGTCCGGCTGATTTGCGTGGGTAAGCTCGGAGAAAAATTCTGGGCGCAGGCCGTACAGGAATATGTCAAGCGCCTCGGCGCATATTGTAAATTGGAAATGGTAGAACTGCCCGAGCAGCGTCTGCCGCAGACGCCATCGGAGGGGGAAACCCGGCAGGCACTGGACAAGGAGGCGGCGCTCATTGCGGATAAAATCCCGCAGGGCGCGGCGGTGATTGCGCTATGCGTGGAGGGGAAAGAAATGTCCTCCGAGCAGCTGGCGGACTACCTCGGCCGCCTGACCGTGAGCGGTACAAGCCGCCTGTGTCTGGTAATCGGCGGGTCGTGCGGACTGTCCGACCGGATCAAAGCGCGGGCCGGACTGCGGCTGTCCATGTCGCCTATGACCTTCCCGCACCATCTTGCGCGCGTGATGGTGCTCGAGCAGCTGTACCGCGCGCTGAACATTGCCGCGGGGGGCAAATACCACAAATGAGCCGGAAACCGGACTGCAAAACCCGTTACCCCATCCTGCTCGCGCATGGCTTGGGTGTCACCGAGCACGGCGGGCTGTACGTGCCGTGGGGGCGTGTGCCCGATGTGCTGCGCGCACATGGCGCGCAGGTCTGCTTCGGCGGACAGGACGCTTGGGGCAGCATCGAAACCGGTGCGGCACAGCTGGCCGAAACGGTACGCAATATGCTGCGCTTGTACGGCTGTGGACGTATTAACATCATCGCGCACTCCAAGGGCGGGCTGGAAGCTCGTCATCTGATTTCAGCGATGGGGTACGGCAAATATGTCGCGTCGCTGACAATGCTGTCCACCCCTAACCACGGTTCGCGTGTGGCTGAGCTGCTGCTGTATGCACGGCCGGGCATTGCGGTCTGGGCACGCGGCAACGACGCATGGTGGCGGCGCGGCGGCGATAAAAAACCGGATACGCTGCGCGCGGGTCAGCAGCTTACGCCTGCCTATCTGGACACGTTTAACCGCACGCATCCGGATGCGAACTGCGTTTACTACCAAAGCTGGGGCGCGCGGCTGGGCAAAAACAATACGGATGCCGCGATGCGTCTGACGCATGCCTTGTTTTATCCCACGCATGGCGACAGCGACGGGCTGGTAACACCGCGGTCTGCCCGCTGGGGACGGTACCGCGGCACGCTTGTGGGTGTCAGCCATCAGCAGCTGGTGGACGCGCAAGGCGTGGATTGTGGCTTTGATGTACGCGGCTTTTATGTGCGGCTTGTGCAGGAATTGGTACAGCAGGGATTTTGAGAGGGCGCGCGCAGAGCTTTTGCATGAAACTTTACAAAAAGCATTTACATTACGCGCGCGATTCGGTAAAATAAAAAGCAAGAGGAAAAGATACAACAGGAGGGGCGCCCCATGATTATCACGATAACGCTTAACGCCGCGTTGGACCGCACTTTGCGGATTGAGAATCCGCTGGCAGTCGGCAAGCTCAATCGTGCGGTATCCAGTTATCTGGAACCCGGCGGAAAGGGCATCAATGTATCGCGCGCAATCAAGGCGCTCGGCGGCAACAGCGTTGCGCTGGGCTTCTGCGGCGGCACAAACGGCCGTATCGTCAAGGATATGCTGACATCCGGCGATATTCATCATGATTTTGTTGATATTTCGGGTCAGATGCGTGTCAACACCCAGATTATTGACGCACAGGGCGGGCACACCGAGGTCAATGAACCCGGCAGCAAAATTGAGGATGCGGACTTTCTGCGTCTGCTCGACCGCATGGAAATGTACCTGCATGAGGGAAACATTTTCGTTTTGACCGGCTCCACTCCGCCGGAATTCCCGCTGAAGAACTATCGCAAACTGTGCAAGCTCATCAAAAAGCGCGGCTGTAAGCTGGTTATCGACGCGCAGGGCGAGCTTTTGCTCGAAGCGCTCAAATGTGAGCCGGACTTTGTCAAACCCAACATTTTCGAGCTGGCTGAGGCCGTGGGTGACAAGCCCTCCGCCGACCCTGAGGTGGTCGTGGTTTCCGCGCGCAAGATGCTCGAGATGGGCGCACGCGCGGTGTGCGTTTCGATGAGCCAGGAGGGGGCGGTGCTGGTTTCCAAGGACGAATCTGAGGCGCTGTACGTCAACACCAACCCGAAGATTTACGACGAAGGCTCGGTCGGCACGGGCGACGCCATGGTCGGCGCGATTGCAAACTCGATGAACAACAAGCTCAAGTTTGATGAGATGGCGCGCTATGCGGTGGCGACCGCGCGTGCGTGCAGTCGCCTTGCGGGTACCGAGATGGCGACGCTCAAAAAGGTATACGAGGTGTACGAGACCACGCAGGTCTACATACTGTAAGGCAAAGAAAAAGCCGGACGGTTCAGCCGTCCGGCTTTTCGATTTTGTCGAGGATTTTTTTGTCCTGCTTGTCGCGCGGGACAAAATGCGCGTATAGGTCGGGGCGGTCGGCCTTGGTGCGGCGCAGGCTCATTTCCCGTCGCCACGCCTCGATGTTGGCATGATGGCCGGAGAGCAGCACCTCTGGCACGGCGCGGCCGCGCCAATTTTCCGGTCGGGTGTACTGCGGATGCTCAAGCAGCCCGTCCCAGTGGCTTTCGGCGGTGAACGCCTCTTCGTCGGGCAGCACGCCCGGCACCATGCGGCACACCGCATCCGCGACCGCCATCGCGGGGATTTCGCCGCCGGTCAACACGAAGTCGCCAATGGAAATTTCCTCATCCACGCAGGCGTCAATAAATCGCTGGTCGATGCCTTCGTAATGTCCGCAGACCAGAATGATATGCTCGTGCGCCAGTAATTCGCGCGCCTTGGCCTGATCGAACGGCTTCCCTTGCGCGGACAGGAACACCGTGTGCACATGGCTGCCTGCACACAGGGCCTCATGGCACAGATAGAGCGGCTCGGCCAGCATGACCTGTCCGCGGCCACCGCCGTAGGGCGCGTCGTCCGCCTTGTGGTGCTTGTCGAGCGCATAGTCGCGGATGTTGGTGGCGCGCACCTCGACCAGCCCCTTTTCCTGCGCGCGGCCGATGATGCTCTCCCGCATGACCGCGTCGATCATCTCGGGAAACAGCGTCATGATATCGATTTTCATTCCAGCAATCCCTCGATGCTTTGAATATAGATCACGCTTGCCTGCATGTCGATCTCCTGTAAAAAGGGCTTGGCGGCCGGTACATAGACCAGACGGCCCGCGGCAGTCTTGATTTCATACATATCGTGTGCCGGATTGGTGGTCAGCACATCGTGCAGTTTGCCGACCTCGCTGTTCGTGCGGCGGTCGTGTACGGTAAAGCCGAGAATGTCCTGAATGAACACCAAATCGTCCGGCAACTCCACGTCCTCCCGGTCAAGATGCAGCACGCGGCCGCGCAGGGCCTCGGCGGCTTCGACCGTGTCAATGCCTTTCAGGTGCATCAGTACGACGTTCTTATGCACCTGCGCCTTTTCCACAGCCACTGGGGTTTGCTCGTCCAGATACAGGGTGTCGAAGTCGCAGAGCACCTCGGGGCTGTCGCACCAGCTCTGCACCTTCAGGTCGCCGCGCACGCCGTGCGTGCCGACAATTTTTCCGGCCTCTAAAAATTGTTTGGGCATGTTGCCTCCTCCGCTTTCGTTGGGGGAATGGCGCGCGGAAACGCGCGCGGATAACAAAAAATCGCCGCGCTGCGGCGATTTTTATACGGCGTTACTCGTCGGAAATCGGATTTCCGTCGATTCAGTCGAGAATATCGACTGTTACACGCTTGTTTTCGCGATTGCCTGCCGCTTTCATGAGTGTGCGGATTTCCTTTGCGATGCGGCCGTGACGACCGATGACGCGGCCCATGTCCCCAGGCGCTACGCGCAGGGAAAAGGTGACATTATCGCCGTCGATCTCCTCGGTGATGGCAATCGCATCCGGCTCGGAAACCAGATTTTTGACAATATAGGTCAATAACTCTTTCATTTTGTTCGCCTCACTCAATTCAGCACACCGGCCTTCTTCAGGATGCCGCGGACCGTATCGGTCGGCTGGGCGCCCTTCTTGATCCACTCCTGAGCACGGTCAGCGTCAACATTGACGGTAGCCGGGTCGGTCAGCGGGTTATAGGTGCCGATCTCCTCGATGAAACGTCCGTCACGCGGGTAACGGGAATCAGCGACAACGATACGGTAGAACGGAGCCTTCTTCGCGCCCAGACGGCGCAGTCTGATCTTTACCATGGATGATTCACCTCCTCTAAAATAGAAATTGATCTATTGTAAATTTCTTTACAAACAAATGGGGGTCAGAACGGCAGCTTGAGACCGCCGAGACCGGGGAAACCGCGGCGCTTTTTGCCTTTGCCGCCGCGGGCAAGGCCGGAAAGCTGCTTGGTCATTTTCTGCATGGCCTCGAACTGCTTGAGCAGCTTGTTGACCTGCTCGACCGACAGGCCGCAGCCCGCCGCGATGCGTTTTTTACGCGAGAAATTGATGATGGAGGGGTTATCCCGCTCCTTGGGGGTCATGGATTGGATGATGGCTTCGGTGTGCGCCATCTGCTTTTCGTCGATTTTGGCACCGGCGAGGGCTTTTGCGTCGATACCCGGCAGCATGCCGAGCATTTCCTCCATGGAGCCCATGTTTTTCATCTGCTGCAGTTGTTCGTAAAAGTCGGTCAGCGTCAGCTTTCCGGCCATCATTTTCTTTGCGGTTTCGGCGGCCTGCTTCTGGTCGAAGGACTCCTGCGCTTTTTCAATCAGCGTCAGCACGTCGCCCATGCCGAGGATACGGGAAGCCATACGGTCGGGGTGGAACGGCTCGATATTGTCGAGCTTTTCGCCCGTGCCGATGAATTTAATCGGCTTACCAGTCACCGCCTTGACCGAGAGGGCCGCGCCGCCGCGGGCGTCGCCGTCCATCTTGCTCATCAGCACGCCGTCGATGCCGAGCGCTTCGTCAAAGGTTTGCGCAACGGTGACCGCGTCCTGACCGGTCATCGCGTCGACAACCAGAATGATTTCAGTTGGTTTTACCTCAGCCTTGATGGTTTTCAACTCGTCCATCAGCTTTTCATCGATATGCAGACGGCCTGCGGTGTCAAGAAACACCAGATCGAAGCCGTTGCGGCGGGCATAGTCCACGCCGTGCTTGGCGATCTCGACCGGGTCGCCCTGCCCTTCGTCGAACACCGGAATATCCAGCTGCTTACCGACCACCTTTAACTGGTCGATCGCCGCGGGGCGATATACGTCGCAGGCGACGAGCAGCGGACGCCGCTGCTGCTGCTTGCGCAAGAGCGCTGCGAGCTTGGCGCAGTTGGTGGTCTTGCCCGCGCCCTGCAGTCCTGCCATCATGACAATGGTGGGCGGGTTGGGCGAGATGGTCAAACGAGTGGTCTGACCGCCGAGTAGCGCGATCAGCTCTTCGTTTACAATTTTGATGACCTGCTGGGTCGGGGACAGGCTTTCGAGGATTTCCGCGTCGGTCGCCTTTTCGGTGACCGCCTTGATGAAGTCCTTGGCAACCTTGAAGTTGACGTCGGCTTCCAGAAGCGCCATGCGGATTTCGCGCATTGCTTCCTTGATATCGGACTCGGTCAGCCGTCCTTTGCTGCGCAGGTGCTTGAATGCGGATGAAATTTTTTCGGTAAGGCCTTCAAATGCCATGTTAAGCCTCCTGCCTGAGCTGGTCGAGCAGCGCCGCCATGCGGGAGAGAATGTCCTCCGCTTCGCGGCTGTGCAGTTTGTCGGCGTTGAGCGCGAAAAGCAATGCGACCTGACGGGAAAGCTCCTCCGCGCACCGTTCGGTGCCGCCGTAGCGCGCGACCAGACCGAGCTTTTCCTCCATCTCGCGCAGCGCATGTTCCGCGCGCTTGATGCTGTCGCGTACCCCCTGACGGGTGATGCCCGCGTGCTCGGCAATTTCGGCCAGCGAAAGGTCTTCATTATAATACAGGTCGAACAGCTCGCGCTGCTTTTCTGTGAGCGTCTCGCCGTAAAAGTCGAACAGCAGGCTCATTTCGAGCGGTTTGCCTTTCATCGGCGGGCCTCCCTAAATAGTGTAAAGTGTTTTGCCTTTACATCGAACGTGATTATTCTACCGTATATTTGGCGCGGTGTCAAGGGAAAAATAGGGGAGAACACGAATTTTGTTCATATAATCTTTGTTTGCTTCACACCTCCAATGATGCTATAATAATGCCCATGGAAAAATTTTTCCGGAAATGAGGGAAATCATGCAACAAGTAACGCGGAAAAAGCTGGCCGCAGGGGTCAATCTTACCTGTGTGACCACGCCGAAATTCAAGCGTGCGGTTTTGCGGGCGGTGCTGCTGCTGCCGCTGGGCGGACCGGACGCGGCGCTGCGCGCCTGTCTGCCGCATGTGCTGCGGCGCGGCACAAAACGGCTGCCCGACCTGCGGGCGATCGGCACGGCGCTCGACGAACTGTACGGCGCGCGCATTGAGGCGGTTGTGCGCAAGGAAGGCGAACATTTGGCGGTGGGCTTTTTGTCCGACTGTATTGATGAAAGCTGCGTGCCGGGCGCGGACGGCCTGACGGCGGGCGTGATCGATCTGCTGGCTGAACTGCTGTGCGATCCGTACACGCAGGACAGCGTGTTCTGCCCGGACTACACAGCGGGCGAACGCGAAAACCTGATAGACCGCATTGCGGCGCAGAAAAATGATCCGCGCGCGTGGGCGCCGCTTCGCCTGATGAAGCTGATGTGCGCGGACGAGGCATATGGCCAGCCGGTGTACGGAACCAAAGAGCAGGCTGAGAAAATCACCGAGAAAAAGCTGTACGCGGCCTACCGCCGCGCGCTGAGCGAAGCGCAGCTTGAACTGTTTTACTGCGGGCCGCTTGCGCCGGAAGCGGTGGAAGCTATGTTTGCGCAAACGCCGCTGGCGCAGGCGCGTACCGATGCGGGTACGCTGCCGCAGACCCAAGTGCTGGCGCAGCCGGAGGGTGCGGCGCGCGAAATCATCGAGGAAGAAGCGGTCACGCAGGGCAAGCTGTCGCTCGGCTTTCGCACGGGCGGGGCGAGTCTGACCGGTGGAGATGCAGCCGCTTACTGGATGTTTCAAACGCTGTACGGCGGTTCGACCAGCTCCAAGCTGTTTCTCAATGTGCGCGAAAAGCAATCGCTCTGCTATTATGCAAGCGCGCAGTTTATCGCGCCCAAGGGCATTATGATGGTGAACTCCGGCATTGAAAACGATAAATTCACAGTCGCACGGGATGAAATCCTGCGTCAGCTGGATGCCTGCCGAGAAGGAGACATCTCGGATGCGGAGATTGACGGCGCGCGTCGCACGCTGACCACCAACTGGGGCGCCATGCTGGACGATCCGCTGACGCTCGAGCGGTACTGGCTCGGACAGGCCGCCGCGGGTACGATGGTATCGGCAGAGGAGCGTATCGCACAGGTACAGGCGGTCGACCGCGCGCGTATTGTCGCGGCGGCACAAGCGACCGCACTCGACACGGTATACTTTATGAAGGGGGCGGCGCAATGAGCAAGGTTTGGACCGCCCTGCGCGAGCGCGCGGAGGAGCGCACGCTGGACAACGGGCTGCGTGTGTGCTATCTGCCTAAGGAGGGCTTTGGCAAAACATTTGCGATACTCGCAACCAACTTCGGTTCGGTCGATGCGTCTTTCACATTTGAGGGGACGCGTTATGATACGCCTGCGGGGGTCGCGCATTTTCTTGAGCACAAAATGTTCGAGGACGAGGACGGCAATGCGCTGCAAAAGTTTGCGCGCACGGGGGCAAGCCCCAATGCGTTTACCAGCCACACGATGACGGCCTATCATTTTTCCTGTACCGAGCGGTTTGAGGAAAATCTCGAAATCCTGCTGAAATTTGTGTTTACGCCATATTTCACTGAGGAAAACGTCGCCAAGGAGCACGGCATCATCGGGCAGGAAATCGGCATGATGGACGATACGCCCGGTTGGCAGCTGTTTTGCGGCGTGCTCAAAGGGCTGTACCGCAACCATCCGGTGCGCGTGCCGATTGCGGGCAGCGTGGAGAGTATCGCGCGTATCACGCCCGAGGTGCTCTATACCTGCCACCGTGCATTTTACAGCCCGAAAAACATGGCGCTGATCGTCTGCGGCACGGCGGATTTTGACGAGGTCTGCCGCATGGCGGCGCAGTATTCGCCCGCTGACGCGCCGGAAATCGGGCAGCGGCATTACGGTGAGCGTCGTCAGGCGGTCAGTGAGCTGACCGTTACGCGGCGCATGCCGGTGTCGCGGCCGCAGTTCATGCTAGGCTTTAAGGATATGCCGCTGGAGGCGGGCGAAAGCCGTCTGCGCCGTTCGCTGCTGGGTGAGCTGGCAGTGCGCATCCTGTGCGGCGACACCGCGCCGCTGTATGCGGAGCTATACGAAAAGAGGCTCATTGGCCGCGATTTCGACACGGATTATACACTCATTCCGGAAGGCGCGATGGCGCTGCTGGGCGGCGAGGGCCGCGACCCGGAAGCCGTGCGTGCGGCAATCGAGGGAGAAGTCGCGCGTCTGGCGCGCGAAGGCGTGGAAAGGCCGCTGTTTGACCGCATGAAAAAGGCGCTTTACGGTCTGCGTCTGCGCGTGCTGGACGTGCCGGAGGCTTATGCGCGGCAGGAGGCTGCGGCCTTGTTCGCGGGCGAACACTACGCGGATTTTGCCGCGCTGTTCGACACCATCGCTCCTGAGGACGTGCAGGCGGTATTTGCCCGCTGGGCGCAGCGCGACCGGTCAAGTTTGTCGGTCGTTTTGCCCGGGTAACTCATTTCTGACAGCAAAGGAAGCAAACATCATGGAACATGCAATTTCTTTCCCGGCGCTTGGACTGGATTTTCAGATAAACCGTGTCGCCGTGAACGTATTTGGTAAGGATATCTACTGGTACGGCATCATCATCTGCATCGGCTTTGTGCTGGCGGCGCTGTATGTGAACGCGCGGGTCAAGGAATTTGGCTGTACGTCGGACAATCTGATGGATTGTCTGATTATCTGTGTGCCGGTTGGTATTATCTGCGCGCGCATCTATTATGTGGCCTTTGAATGGGAGTACTACAGCCAGCATCCGAATGAGATCATCGCGGTTTGGAATGGCGGCATTGCGATTTACGGCGCGGTGATCGGCGTGGTAATCGCGCTGTATGGATACAGCCGCGTCAAAAAAATTCCGTTTGCCAGCCTGTGCGATTTAGCGGCCTTCGGCTTGCTCATCGGCCAGTGCATCGGGCGCTGGGGCAATTTCGTCAATGGCGAGGCGCACGGCGGCCCGACTGACCTGCCCTGGGGGATGTCGATTGACGGCGCAGCGGCCGTGCATCCGACCTTTTTGTACGAATCACTCTGGAACTTGGTGGGTTTTATCGCGCTGCATTTTTACTCAAAAAAACGCAGATTCCCGGGCGAGATGGCGCTGCTGTATGTCGCGTGGTACGGTCTGGGCCGCGCGTGGATTGAAGGTCTGCGCACGGACAGCCTGTATATCGGCACGGTGCGTGTCTCACAGGGACTTGCGGCGGTTAGCTGCATCGTAGCTGTCGCGCTGCTGGCGCGTGGGTATCGCCGCCTGAAGGTCGCCAAAGCGTTTTACGCGCCGCCTGCGGCAGAATCGGAACAGACTGTATCAGAGGAAAAATCGGCGGAAATAAAAGAAAAAAGTGCGGATAATGCACAACCGGCGACGACCGAATCGGAAAAACAGACAGAAAACGAAGGGGGAACGCAGTATGAGCGCAGTAAGAATGGACGGTAAGGCGCTGTCGGCCAAGGTGCGCGGCAGTATTCTGGCCGAGACGGAAGAACTAAAAAAGCAAGGGATCACGCCCGGTCTTGCGGTTATCATTGTGGGCAACGACCCGGCGAGCGAAATCTATGTGCGCAATAAGGAGCGCGCGTGCGCCGAGTGCGGTATTTACAGCGAAAAATATGCGCTGCCTGAGGAAACCACGCAGGAGGAACTGCTCGGCCTGATTGCACAGCTCAATGAAAGCCCGCAGATTTCGGGCATCCTGTGCCAGATGCCGGTGCCGGGGCACATCTCCGAGCAGGCGGTCATCGACGCCATCGACCCGAAAAAGGATGTCGATGCGTTCCATCCGGTCAACGTGGGCAAGATTATGACCGGAAATTTCGACTTTGTGCCCTGTACGCCCGCGGGCGTCATGGAGCTGCTCGACGAATACGGCATTGACCCAAAGGGCAAGGAATGTGTCGTGGTCGGCCGCTCGAATATTGTCGGCAAGCCGATGAGCATGCTGCTGCTGCACCGTCACGGTACGGTGACCATATGCCACAGCCGCACGCAGCACCTCGACGAGGTCTGCCGCCGCGCGGATATTCTGGTCGCGGCAATCGGCAAGGCCGGATTTATCACGCCCGATATGGTGAAAGAAGGCGCGGTGGTCATCGACGTGGGTATCAACCGCAATGCCGAAGGAAAGGTCTGCGGCGACGTGGACCCCGCCGTGGCGGAAAAGGCGTCGTACATGACGCCGGTGCCGGGCGGCGCAGGCCCCATGACCATCACCATGCTGATGAAAAACACGCTCAAAGCAGCCAAGCTGCAAAATCGCACATAAACCGCCCTGCTTTTGCGCGGAAATCATTGACCTTTTTTACCAACCACTTTATAATAAAGGTAATAAGGTGGCCGGGTATAATCGGCGCGGACGGCAGGGAGGAAAACAATGGATATGAAAAAACTGGCGGGTGAAAAAGCCGCAGAATATGTAAAGGACGGTATGGTCGTCGGTTTGGGTACCGGCTCCACCGCGCATCATATGGTCAACGCGGTGGGTGAGATGGTAAAAAACGGTCTCAAGATTCAGGCCATTCCGACCTCCAAGGCCACAGAAGCGCAGGCACGCGAACTCGGCATCCCGCTGCTGACGATTGATGAGGTCGAGTATATTGATCTGGCCATTGACGGCGTGGATGAGATCGACCCGCAGTTTAACGCCATTAAGGGCGGCGGCGGCGCGCTGTACCGCGAGAAGGTTGTGGCAACCCTTGCCAAGGAAGTCATTTGGATTATGGACGAAAGCAAGCTGGTCGACAAGATCGGCGCATTCCACCTGCCGGTTGAGATTGCGCAGTACGGCTCCAAGCAGGCGATGGCCAAGATGGAGGAATACGGGTTTCACCCGGTGCTGCGTGTGCGCGATGGCAAGACCTTTGTAACCGATAACGGCAATTTTATTGCCGACCTTCACCTTGGCGCGGGCTTTGATATTCAGGATGTCCGCGAAAAGATCAGTGGTATTGTGGGCGTGCTGGAGCACGGCCTGTTCCTCAACATGTGCAAACGGATGATTGTTGGCTGCGCTTCGGGCGAGGTCAAGGTCATCGAGAATTCTGCCATATGATGGGGGATAGACGTACATCCGGACACCGGATTGGAGACCGAATTGGAGGGACTCCCATGGAGCGAACGCCGGCACGCCGTCGCTCATCTGCAAAGCCGATGAAGCTCAACTACCGTATGCTGCTGTGCATTGCGGTTTTGGCGTTTTTCCTGTTGGCACTGCTGTTTTTTATTCTATTTTTGTCGCGCGGCGGCAAGATAGGCGAACTGAATAAGCAGGTGGAAACGCTCAACGGAGAAAAAGCCGCTCTGTCCGAGCAGGTCAATGCCCTGACGCAGGACAACCAGACCATGCTTGCCGGGCTGACGGCTGCTTTGCCTGACCCGACTACAGCGCAGACTGATGATCTCACCGCCCTCATCCCGCAGTTGACCGAGGGCGTGTATGTGGTGCACAGCACGGGTACGCAATACCAGTATCTGAGTGTGCCCACCGGATATTTACAGGATAAGCTGACTGCTTATCGTGATAATGTGGAAGGATATACCGTTGTGGAAGGCGATGCGCCTGCCTGCACCTGCTGGGTGCTGTTTCCTGACCGCGTGGTTGGTCTGGCGGAGGGGGATAAAGGCTTTGTCAGCATGGACCGCGCCGCCACAGGCAGCGCAACCACCGTACCGAGCGGTATGTACGCCTTTGTGGCGAGCTTCTTTGCGTAAAAATGCAAAAAACGCGCGGCAGGACTTGACATGGTCCTGCCGCTTGTGTTATGCTACTAAAAGCCGCATTGTGCATTGGCTTTCGTTAAGTGCGTCCGAACCCGGTCGCCGCCGTGCCAAGCGTGACTCTACAACGAAAGAGAGGGAAAACCAATATGTATGCCATTTTGAAAACTGGCGGCAAGCAGTACAAGGTATCTGAGGGCGACGTGATCTACGTGGAGAAGCTCGGCGTAGAGGACGGCGCGACCGTTACGTTTGACGAGGTTCTGGCCGTAGGCGAGGGCGACGCACTGACCGTCGGCGCTCCTTACGTTTCCGGCGCCGCTGTAACCGGCACGGTGGAAAAGACCGGCAAGGGCAAGAAAATCAACATCTTCAAGATGAAGCCCAAGAAGGGTTACCGCAAGCGTCAGGGCCATCGCCAGCCGTACACCAAGGTGACCATCGCGTCCATCAAGGCGTAAGGCTGTGACGAAGGTCACATTTTCGTCGCGGGGGGACAAACTCCTTTCGGTGGATATCCTCGGTCACGCGGGATACGCGGACGAGGGGGAGGACATCGTTTGCGCGGCGATTTCCAGCGCGGTCATGCTGACCCATGCTTTGCTGTTTGACGTACAGCGCATCCCGGTCGATACGTTGATCGAGGATGACGGCGCACACATCCGCATCACCCTGCCCGAAGGCGCGGGGGTGGAACGCGGACAGGACGCGCTTGAGGCGCTCCGGCTGCATTTTACCGAGCTGGAACAGAACTATTCGGAATTTTTGAGCGTAATGGAGGTGCACACAGATGCTGAAGATTAGCTTACAGTTTTTCGCTCATAAAAAGGGCGTAGGTTCGACCAAGAACGGCCGTGACTCCGAGGCAAAGCGCCTTGGCGTTAAGCGCGCGGACGGCCAGACCGTTCCGGCGGGCAACATTCTCGTCCGTCAGCGCGGCACGAAGATCCATCCGGGTCTGAACGTGGGCCGCGGCAAGGACGACACGCTGTTTGCAAAGGTCGAGGGCGTTGTTCGTTTCGAGCGCCTGGGCAAGGACCGCAAGCAGGTTTCCGTTTACCCGCAGTAAACAATTGAGTATTGACAAAATCCCAGACGGTTGTCTGGGATTTTGTTTTAACAACCACATGAAAGGAGGACTTCCCTGTGTTTATTGATATTGCCAAGATCAAAATTGTGTCCGGCAAAGGCGGCGACGGCAAGGTCGGCTTTCACCGTGAGAAGTATGTTGCGTCCGGCGGACCGGACGGCGGCGACGGCGGCCGCGGTGGCTCGGTCATCTTCAAGGTGGACGATAACCTGTCCACGCTGCTGGATTTTCGCTATAAAAAGAAATATGTTGCCGGCGCGGGCGAAAACGGTGGCAGCAAGCGCTGCAAGGGCAAGGATGGCGCGGATTTGATCATCCGCGTGCCGCGCGGTACGCTCATTCGCGACCAGAAAACCGGACAGGTGATCAAGGATCTGTCGGATGACGAGCCGTTCATCGCGGCCAAGGGCGGCAACGGCGGCTGGGGCAACACGCATTTTGCTACCCCAACCCGTCAGGCGCCGCGCTTTGCCAAGCCCGGACAGCCGGGTGTGGAGCGCGACATCATTTTGGAGCTCAAGCTGCTCGCGGACGTGGGTCTGGTCGGCTTCCCGAATGTCGGTAAGTCGACGCTTTTGAGCATGGTTTCCGCCGCGCGTCCCAAGATCGCAAACTACCATTTCACCACGCTGGTGCCCAATCTGGGTGTGGTATCGGTTGGTGAAGAACAGAGCTTCGTCATGGCTGATATTCCCGGCATCATTGAGGGCGCGGCCGAGGGCGCGGGTCTGGGACATGACTTTTTGCGCCATATTGACCGCTGCCGCCTGCTGCTGCATCTGGTGGATGCGGCGGGCAGCGAGGGCCGCGATCCGCTCGACGATATCGAAAAAATCAATGCGGAGCTGGCCGGTTACAGCGAATTTCTCGCCGCGCGTCCGCAGATTATCGTGGCCAATAAGGTCGACCTGCTGGGCGATGACCGCGCGCCGGTCGAAAAGCTCAAAAAATACGCCGAGGAGCACGGCTTTCTGTTCGCGGAGCTGTCCGCCGCCACCAATCAGGGCGTGGCGGAGTTGATGCGCCTGACGTGGAACGAATTGAAGGAGTTGCCGCCCGTATTCGTATACGAGCCGGAGTTTGTCGATACCCCTGAGGACACAACGGGCGAGCGCGACTGGACGGTCGAAAAGGTAGACGATTATTATGTTGTCTCGGGCGCATGGGTGGACAAAATCATGGGCTCGGTCAATATTGATGACTACGAATCCCGCCAGTATATGGACCGCATGCTCAAGAGCGCGGGCGTATATGACAAACTCGAGCAGATGGGTGTGCAGGAGGGCGATTTTGTTGTTATCGGCGACTTGGAATTCGAGTATATTTATTGATGACCTTGTGGATTTTCGGTAAAACGGAATCGTAAAAAGTGGACATGGAAAATTGTTAAATTTTCTACAATTTATATCTTTACAAGATTCCCGCTTTGCGGTATCCTGAGTATAGGTATGGATAGCCCTATCAAGGGGCAGTATACCGCCCTGCATCCAATAATCGACGTGAATACAAGGGGGATATGAAAATTATGAGAGGCGTAGAGACCCGCATTCAGGAGATCCGCCGTCGTATTTTCCGCGAGGTGGCCCGCATGGCTTACCATACGGAGTGGCCGACGGACAAGCGAATCGAAGCGCTCCCGTATGAAATTATTCCGGGCGAGGTCGGCAATTTCCGCAACGATATTTTCCTCGAGCGCGCCATTGTCGGTGAACGCCTGCGTCTGGCAATGGGCCTGCCCTGCCGCAGCGCAGCAGAGCATTCGCCGGTATCGGAAAACATTGAAGCGGCAATGCGTGAGGAAACCTACTACACGCCGCCGCTGGTGAATATCATCAAGTTTGCCTGCAATGCCTGCAAGGAAAATGAGGTCATGGTGACCGACGGCTGTCAGGGCTGTCTGGCGCATCCGTGCGTCGAGGTTTGCCCCAAGGACGCCATTACGCTCGATCGCTATAACGGCCGTTCCCATATCGATCAGGAAAAGTGCATCAAGTGCGGCCGTTGCGTGGAAGTTTGCTCGTATCATGCCATTATCCATCAGAAGCGTCCGTGTGCTGCAGCCTGTGGAGTGGACGCTATCGGCAGCGATAAGAACGGCAAAGCGAATATCGACTATAGCAAGTGCGTTTCCTGCGGCATGTGTCTGGTCAACTGCCCGTTCGGCGCCATTGCGGATAAATCTCAGATTTTCCAGATGATTCGTGCCATTCAGGCGGGTGAGCGCGTATATGCAGCCGTTGCGCCGGCTTTTGTCGGTCAGTTTGGCCCCAAGGTGACGCCGGGCAAGCTGCGTGCTGCAATGAAGCAGCTCGGCTTTGCCGATATTCTGGAGGTAGCCATCGGTGCGGACCTGTGCGCAGCGCAGGAGGCGGAGGACTTCGTCAAGGAAGTGCCGGAAAAGCTGCCGTACATGGGCACATCCTGCTGCCCGGCATGGTCGGTAATGGCAAAGAAGATGTTCCCCGATCAGGCGGAGTGCATCTCCATGGCACTGACACCCATGACGCTGACCGCGCGCCTGATCAAGCACCATCATCCGGACGCCAAGGTTGCGTTTATCGGTCCGTGCGCAGCGAAAAAGCTGGAAGCTATGCGCAAGGATGTGCGCAGCGAGGTCGATTTCGTGCTGACCTTCGAGGAAATGACCGGTATTTTCGACGCGCGTCATGTTGATCTGGAGTCCCTGCCGGAAGACCCGCACGGTGTTAACGACGCCTCCACCGACGGCCGTAATTTTGCCGTTTCGGGCGGTGTGGCGCAGGCGGTTGTCAACGTCATCAAGGAGAAATATCCGGAGCGTGAGATCAAAGTGGTCAACGCGGAGGGCTTGCGCGAATGTCGCAAGATGCTGCAGGCGGCCAAGGCTGGTAAGTACGACGGCTATCTGCTGGAAGGTATGGCCTGTCCGGGCGGCTGTGTGGCCGGTGCGGGCACCATGCAGGCAATCAAGAAGTCGGCGGCTGTGGTCGGGCTGTACGCCAAGCAGGCGGAGCATAGGACTGCAACCGGTACCGAGTATGTCAAGGAGCTGGACAAACTCGTCGACTAATATTCGATAAAAAGGTGCGCCGCCCTTTCCATCAGCGCAAAAAAAGAACCGCCAGAGGCGGTTCTTTTTGTTTTATGAGACGATTCAGGTTGTGATAGCGACTTTGCAGACCTCATCGCGCCGTGCTTCAAACAACGCATAGGCGGCGTCAATTTCAGAAAGCGGGAAAATATGTGTGATAAGCGGGGTCGTGTCCAGCTCGTCTGCTGCAATCAGACGCAGGATTTCAGCACAGTCGCAGCCGTCCACGCCGCCGGTCTTGAAGGTCAGGTTTTTGCCGTACATATCAGGCAGCGGCAGTATCTGCGGGCGGTCATACAGCGCAACAATGGTGACAATTGCGTTGGGACGCGCACATTCCCATGCCAGTCGGAAACTGTCCTCGGTACCCGCTACCTCAAGTACTACGTCCGCACCGCCGTGGCCGCTGTTGTGCCGCACAAACTCGAGTGCATGTGCGGGCGAGACGGTCAGCACATCGGGATAGTGCTCCTGCACAAAGCGTCGCCGCACGGGGTCGCTTTCGCACATGATGATGCGGCGCGGGCGGCGCAGCAAGGTGCAAAGCAGTGTACAGATGCCGGTCGGACCGGCGCCGATGATAAACACCGTATCACTGGGACGAATTTCCGAAATACGGGCCGCCCAGAAGCCGGTGGCGAGGATATCGCCTGTGAACAGCGCCTGCCGATCGGAAACACCGTCGGGAATGCGGTTGAGCCCCTGGTCGGCATAGGGTACCCGGACGTATTCCGCCTGTCCGCCGTCAATGCGGCAGCCGAGCGCCCAGCCGCCGTCCGGGTCCTCACAGTTGTTGACAAAGCCATTCTGACAGAAAAAGCAGTGTCCGCAAAAGGTTTCGACATTGACCGTTACCCGGTCGCCGGGCTTTACGGTCTGCACGGCCTCGCCGACCTGCTCAACCACGCCGACCATTTCATGCCCAACCGTTACGCCAGGGACGGCGCGCGGAACCGAGCCGTGCTTGATGTGCAGGTCGCTGGTGCAGATGCTGGAGAGGGTGACACGAACGATGGCGTCGCGTACATCGCGCAGAACCGGTTTGGGTTTGTCGAGCAGGGCAAAGCGCCCCGGTTCTACATAGGTGTATGCAAGCATGCTTTTCTCCGCCCCTTTCCGATTGCATTTATTATAGAGCACAGCGCGAATAAAGTCAAATGCAGGCGGTTTTTAGCAAAGGGAAATGGCAGGCGGCTGACAGGATACGGCTTTCATGGTATAATAGTGCAATCAAACGGAAAAGGAAGGATGGATATGCGGGATAAGATAACCGTGCTTCACTTCAGCCCCACAGGCGGAACGCGGCGCGCCGCGCTGCTGCTTGCGGGACAGATTGCATCACAGGTGGAGGAAATCGACCTGATGCTGGCGCAGCCTCAGAAAAAGGCCTTCACACCGCAGGACGTGGTGCTGGTGGCCGGACCGGTTTACGGTGGGCGGCTGCCCGGGCTGATGGTCGAGCGTCTGCGGTACTATACCGGTGGTGGTGCGCGTACGGTGTCCGCAGCGGTTTACGGCGGCCGCGCCTATGAGGACGCGCTGGTCGAACTGGATGACCTGCTGGAAGCGCAGGGCTTTTGCGTGATAGCAGGGACGGCGCTGCTGGCCGAGCACTCAATTGCACATACGCTGGCAGTCGGACGGCCGGATGCACAGGACGCGGCACAGTTGGCCGGATTTGGCGGGCGCATCGCGCAAAAGCTCGAAAAGGGAGAGACAGACGTGCCGCAGGTGCCGGGCAATCGTCCGTATCGGGAGTGGGCCGGTATGCCGGTCGCCCCCATGGCGAGCGATATCTGCGTGGAGTGTGGCGAATGTGCCAAAGTCTGCCCTGCGCAGGCCATTCCACTCGAGAATCCGTCACAAACGGACAAGGAGCGGTGCATCACCTGCATGCGGTGTGTGGCGGTCTGTCCGGTGAAGGCGCGTGCGCTGCCTGTGCAGGTGCGGGACATGCTGGCGCAAAAGCTTGCGCCGTTCATGGAGCGGCGGCCGGAAAATGAACTCTATCTGTAAAAGGGCAAACGAGGCTGACCCGTATCGGGTGCAGCCTCGTTTGCTGTAAGGGGGAGAGATTAACCGCGCACAATGTTGCGGTAGCGGCCGAGTGCATCGTTCCAGCTGCTGTCGTGCGCAGTGTCACGATGATCGGGCAGCGAATAGGTTTCCTGTAGGTATTTTCCAAGGAAAGCCGAAACCTTAACTGCACCCGCATAGTTGAGATGGTCGCCGCGGTCGCGCGTATCGCGCGACCAGTCAATCGGCACCTCTTTGGGCATGGTGTTGAGGTCGAGATAGGTCAAATTGTTTTCCTGCGCGAAAGCGGCAATGCTGTTATGCCGCGCGTGGTTCCAGTTGATGGTGCTCGGTGTACTGACCAGAATCAGTTCGGCATTGTTTTCCTCGCACAGCGCAATCATATCCTGCAAACAGGATTCGTTGAGCGCGGGAATCGGAGCGGTCGCGTCGGATGGCACCATGTAATTTGTGGTGCTCGCAGCCGCGACGGCGGAATTGTAGCGAAAGCCTTTGAGATCGTCTGTCCAGGTGTACTCCACCGGACGGCCGAAGTCGTTGACCTTGAGTGCTTTCCAGCGGTCATGGTAGCGCAGCACGGAAAACAGGTTTTTCGCACGGGAAAGCAGATAATCGTTGAGCTTGTACGGGCGGAAAATGGCGTTGGTCTCCAGCACAACGACCGAGGGGCTTTGCCGCTCGAGCGCCTGCCGCAAAAAGCGGTAGGAGTCATAAAGCGGCTGGGCAGGGGTGCTGCACAGATAGGAGCGAAAACCGCGCTCTGACCATATCTGCATGGGAGAAATCGAGCTGTATGCCTCGCTGTCGCCCACGACCAGCACGTCGATAGAGTTTTCTTTTTCGCCCAATATGCCACTGGCCAGCATTTCGGCGTCATTTACGCCGAAGGCCTTGTGGTTGTTCTTGGGCATGAACAGATAGGAGGCGGCCAGCATAAGTGCGCATAGCAGCGTCAGAAAACAGGCGCCTTTGGCAAAGAGCGCAATATGTTTTTTCAAGTGGAACACACCTCCTTAAAATGCGGCATAAATCGGGTCAACCGGCACATAGCCGATACCGTATGCGCCGAAAATGACCAGAAAAAAAAATGCGGCGTAATAAACCGACCAGCGTAGTACGAGCGGACGGCGCGCGATGGATTCGCGCAGGGGGACACCGCGCTCGCGCAGGATACCAACCAGCAGTACCAGACCGACGGCAACGATAATGATACCGAAATCCATCTTGTCCATGCCGAGCGTCAGGAAGCTGCGGTCGACAAAAGAGTCAAGGGAGAAATCCGTGACCATGGAGCGGAACATCGCAAGCCCGGCGCGCAGACCGTTGGCGCGGAAGAACAGCTCGCCCACGCAGACCAGCAGTGCAGTGCGCACGATTTGAAAGATGCGGTAGGGCATGCAGTTGCGGTCGATGTGCAGCAAACCGGTCACACGCTGCGCAATGGGGTCAAACAGGCTGCCCGTCAGGATAAGCGCGAAGTGATACAGGCCGAAAAAGATGTAGTGCCAGCCCGCACCGTGCCACAGACCGTTGCACAGCCAGACTACGCCCAGCGCGAGGGAGCCGGAGAGCAGCGGGCCGTAGTGGTTGCCCAGACGACGGCGCGCCGCACCCGTGAGCTTTTTCAGCGGGCCGGACATGGACAGCGGATAGAAAACATAATCCTTAAACCATGTGCCCAGTGTGATATGCCAGCGCATCCAGAACTCGGAGATGCTGCGGGAGAAAAACGGCTGACGGAAGTTTTCGGGCAGGTGCACACCGAAAATCTCGGCGCTGCCGATGACCACATCCATCGTGCCGGAGAAGTCCATGTAAAGCTGACAGGTGTAGCACACCATCGCCAGCGCAATGATACCGCCGTTGTATACGGCGTAATCGTTGAAAACGGTTTTGATGAGCAGATTGAGTCGGTCGGCGATAACGATTTTTTTAATCAGACCGAACAGAATCCGCTGCATGCCGAAGGTCAGGCCCTGCCAAGTGACCGGACGGCCTTCCCAGAGCTGGTGCGCGGTCTGTCCATAGCGACAGATTGGCCCTTCCATGATCTGCGGGAAAAAGCCGAGGAAGAGTGCGAGGCGCGCCAGATTGCGGTCGGCGCGGATCGTGCCGCGGTAGACATCGAGCAGATAGGAAAGGGCCTGCAGCGTATAAAATGAGATGCCGATGGGCAGTAAAAACGCGGGCACGGGCAGCGAAACCGGAAGGCGCAGCGCGTGCAGCAGTGTGTTGAGATTGGTGCTGAAAAAGGCCGCGTATTTGAGCGTGACGAGCATGCCGACATGCAGCAGCGTCGCTAACAGAAGAATCCGCCGCTGCCGCCGTGTAAAACGCTGCCGAATGGCTTTGCGTTCAGCAGGGGCGGCAGCGGCAAGACAGCGGTCGCGGTCCTGCTGCTCGGCGGTCAGCCAGAGGCCGAAATGGTGAATGGATACGGTGGAAAACAGCAGAAACACCAACAGCTTGCCGCTGACCGACCAGAAAAACGCATAACTTGCCGCAAGAAGTGCGATCCAGCGCAGACGCTGCGGCAGGATACGGTAAACGAGCACCGCTGCCGGCAGAAAAACGGCCAGATACAGCAGCGAGCAGTAGGATGTCATAGCTTAGCCTTCCTCCTGTAGACGAACGATCATAGCCCACATATCCTCGGCGGAATTGAAGTTGGCGGGAATGATCTCAACGGTTGGGATGGTGATGTCAAACGCCTCCTCCAGCTCGGCGACCAGCGCAAGGATAGTCAGCGAATCCAGACAGTGCGAATCGATCAGCGTACGGCATGTGGTGTAATCCACGCCGGGCTGAAGTTCCTCCAGAATGGAAAGCAGTTGTTCCATGATAATCCGTCCTTTCATAAGCGGGTGAGTTGATTTCATCGGTGGGCAGCGCGTCGCGCACAAGAAGCGAACGGCCGTCCGGCATCAGCAGTACAATGCGCGGCAGCGCACGGCTGAGGAAAAGGGAAATGCCTTCGGTCATGCAGTAGGCGCCGGTGCTGGAAAAAGCGAACAGATCGCCGCACTTGAGGTCGGGCACCGGCAGCTGCTTGACCAGAATATCGTTAACGGTGCACAGTGAGCCGCACAAATTCCACGGCTCCGCCTCGCCCAGACGCGGCGGATACAGCCGATAAGGGGGGATCTGCATGGCCATGCGCTGGCCGTAATAGACCAGATGATGGATGCCGCCGTCCAGAATGGCGTAATTCTGGCCCTTGTTGCGCTTGACGTCTACTACGCGGGTCAGATACGTGCCGCAGCTGGCGGCAATGCTGCGGCCAAGTTCCAGTGTAACATGCGCTTTGCAGCGCAGACCCGTCAGCATGGCGGAGAAACCGGACAGAAACGCGGCTTCGTCAAAACTCTCGGACGAGAAATACTGCACCGGAAAGCCCGGGCCGAATTCCAGCTCGTGCACGATAAAGCCCAGCTTTTCCATAAGCGAGCAGGCAAAGTTATCGAGCATGTCCAGCTCGCGCTGCAGGCGCTTGAGCGAGGCCTTCTGCGTGCCGGAGAAGTATTGCAGGCCGCGGATGAGAATAAAGGGATGGTCGGCGCGGTTGCGGATGATCCGAATGATCTCCTCCTCCTCCAGACCGAACTGGCTGCCACTGGTCAGACGCAGCAGCACATGAATGGTGACGCGATAGCGCGCAGATAACTGGCTGAGCAGCGTAAACTGGCGGGCCGACTCGACGGTAAACAGATGCGGGCCGTTTTGGTGCGCAATCATCCGTTCGATATCCGCCGGGGTTTTGTATACGCCTGAGATGACCTGCGCTTCGGCAGGGATATGCAGGCGGCGGCAGATTGCGGCTTCGCCGGGGGAGCAGACTTCAAAGCGCTCTACCTGGCCGCACAGCTCGCGCAGCAGAAAGGGATTGGCCTTGATCGCATAGCACAGGCCGACGCCGGTCGGCAGGCTGCGCCGCAGCAGTGCCACGCGCTGGTGCAGGGCCTGCACATCGAACACATACAGCGGGGAGCCATATTGTGCGGTGAGGTTTTCGATTTGATGTTCGGTCATACGATCTCCTTTCTTGCCATGGCAAGCAATCGCTTGCGGTCGGTTTTGCCGTTTTCGGTCAGCGGTAGGCTGTCCAACGGCTCGAGCGTGCGCGGCAGCATGAAAACGGGCAGCCGCTGCGCCAGTGCGGCGCGCACCGCAGCCTTATCGGCCGCGCCGGTGTAAAAGCCGTGCAGCCGTTCTTTCTGCGCGTCGTATACACAGCAGCACCGGCTGACGCCGTCGACCTCCTGCACCGCGCGTTCGATTTCCTCCAACTCGATGCGGTGGCCCATGTGTTTGATTTGAAAATCCTTCCGGCCGAGGAAGTACAGCTCGCCTTCGGCGCTCCATCGCCCGAGGTCGCCCGTGCGGTAGATCGGCTGTACATAGCGGCTGTGGCCGGGGTGTTGTAAAAATACGGTTTGCGTCTGCGCGGGATTGTTATAGTACCCAAGCGCAAGCGCCGCGCCGCTGACACAGATTTCGCCCGCCTGATCCGGCGTATGTATTTCCTGTCCCGCCTCGTCCAGCAGGAATACCCGCTCGTTCGGGAACGCTGTCCCGAGCGGGATCCCCGCTGTATAATCTCTATCACTCTCTATCCTATGGTACGTGCAATTGCACGTGATCTCGGTGGGGCCGTACAGGTTGACGAAATCCGCATGCGGCAAATGCTCCATCCAGCTTTTCAGATGCTTGGGCGGCATGACTTCGCCGCTGAACAACACCTTGTTTACCGTTTCCGGCGTGCGGTAGTCCAGACCGTGAAAGGAGGATACCAGACACAGCGCGGAGACAGCCCAGATGAGCGTGGTAACCCGGTGCGCGCAGAGCGCATCCATCAACGCGGACGGTTGGGAAAACAACCGCCGCGGCAGCAGCACAAGCGTGGCGCCGGTGTACAGAGCGGAATATATATCCTTGACCGAAACATCGAAGTCGAGCGGCGCTTGATTGCCGATGACATCGTCCGGACCAATCCGGAACAGTTCGGTGAAGGGCAAAATGAAATCCAGCACGGAGCGGTGGCTGACAACCACGCCCTTGGGCGTGCCGGTCGAGCCGGAGGTAAAATTGCAGTACAGCGGGTCGCCGTCGATAGCGCCAAGGCGAATCCGCGTCAGCAGGGCATGGTCGGGCTGCGTTTGCAGCAGATCTTCGACCAGCAGAATATGTCCCGCGCCGGGCAGCTGCGCGGCCAGTGCAGCGTGTTCTCGATCGGTCACGATGCAGGGGGCTTGCAGGACCGAGAGAATCTGCGCCAGCCGCGGCTGCGGCAGCGCGGGAGAGAGCGGAACATAAAAGCAGCCTGCGTACGCCGCGCCGAAAAAGGCATAGATCGCTTCACGGCTCTTGTCCAGCAGCACCGGAACCGGTGCGGTGGGGGAGAGGCGCGCGGCAAGCGCGGTGCCGCAGCGGCGGCTGCGGTCAAGCAGCGCGTCAAAACGGTCTGCGCCGTTTTCGTCAATGACAGCGGTTTTATCCGGTCGCGCGGCGGCGGTATGCTCTAAAAGTTCCAGGATGTTGTTCATAATTACCTCATTTTTGCTTCATGCCGGTTTTGGGCGGAATGCTTACTTCTTGCTGGCAGCCGGTGTGGAGGCGGCCTTCTGGGTGGAAGCGGTCTTGCCGGAGGACTTGTTCGTGCTCTTCTGAGAGGATTTGGTGCCGCCGACCTGCTTGACCGCTGCCTTCTTCTGCGTGGTGGAGTTGGACTTGCTCTTGGCATCCGTGGCGGTGTCAGATGTGTTCTTGTTTTCCGTGCCGGACTTGTCCGCGGCAGTATCCGACTGGTCCTTAGCGGTGTCGGTGGTGGTCGTCTGCGTCTGAGAGGTCGCCTCCTGCTCGGGCTCAGCGTTCTGGTCGGATTTGACAAGCGAAGAACAGCCGGTCAGCGCAGGCAGTGCCATCATCATGGCTAGAGAAATAGCGGCAACACCTTTGGCGTTTTTATGATTGATTAATTTCATGGGTTCAAATCTCCTTTGGTGTTTGGTGAAGAGCGCTTGCTCTTAATGATGTTAAGATACTACGGCAGTATTTATAGACCCTTCAGCAAACCTTAAAAAATCTAAAGAAAGAAAAAAATAAGACAGACTGCCAAAGCAGTCTGCCCTATGGGACAATATTCGGTTTTACTGCGGCGGTTTAGGCAGCGTCAGCTCAAATTCGGTGTGCCAGCCGTCGTGCGGTGGATGCACCAGCCGGATGGAGCCGCCGTGCAGCTCCGCTACCTTTTTGACGATCGCCATACCAAGGCCCGTGCCGCTGCCCGAGGTTCTGGCCCGGTTTCCGGTGACGAACGGCTCAAACAGCGTATCCGCCAGCTCGGGAGGAATACCGACGCCGCTGTCCGCCACCGTCAGCCGAACGGCGTCGGAGGCATCGGTCAGCCCGAAAAAGAGCGTCGTTCCGGCGGGATTGTATTGCAGGGCGTTGCTGGTCAGGTTCTCCAGCAGCCGCCGCAGCAGACGTGGGTCAAAAAAGGCCGTGACCGACTCGTCCGGCAGACCGAGTGATAGGGAAAAGCCGCGCGACTCGATTTCGGGGTACTTTTCCGCCAGATAGCTTTTGCAAAATTCGCATAGATCAGCGGTTTCGGCCTGCAAAACATAGTCCGGATGGTCAAGGCGGACGTAATCAAACAGGGAGTTCATCAAAACGGTGCTGTCTGAGGCCTTGCGGCAGATGGTTTCCAGATACTGCTGTTGTTTATCGGACGGAACCACGCCGTCGACCAGCGCCTGCGCATAGCCTTGGATGACGGTCAGCGGCGTTTTTAAATCGTGGGAAAGGTCGGCGAGCATGCGTTGTTTATCCTCATTGGCCGCCTGCTTTTCTGCACTGACCTGCTCCAGTCGGTCGAGCAGATGGGTGAAACTGTCGGTCACCTGCCGAAATTCGATGGGAAGGGTTTCGATGTTCACCTCCACCCGACGGCCTGTGCCGTAAGCGACAATTGCTTTGTGCAGCGGCAGGATGGAGCGGCGGATCTTACGGCTGAACAGAATGGCAAGCAGAAGGATGATCAGCAGAATGATGGGGAGCGAGAGCAGCGACAGCCGATTGGCGCTCTCCAGTGCTTTGAGATAGGCGGTTTCGGTAAAGCGCGGACAAACAAAGACCAGTGTGCGCTCTTCACCGGTGGCAGTACTATAAACCGCCTTGGTAATTTCCCACTGACCCTGATAAATGCCTTGCAGCAGCTCAAATTCCCGCTCGGATAATTGCTCCAGCCAAGGAAATAAATCGCCTTCGACAATCCGGTAATTTTCGTCGACAATGCAGTAATCCAAAAAATCCGCCTCGCCGTTTTCTCTGTCATAGCGGTGCAGCGCAATATAGTAATAGCCTTCTTTCGGCATATCGGCCATTTCCTGCACGGTGTAGTACAGGTCGGAATCATACTCGTTAATCATCCAGAGGTCATCTGCGTGAAAATGCTCTTTAAACTCGTTGTCTGAGACATAAAGAATACTGCTGTCTGCGTCAAACACCATAAAAGCGCAGCCGTTAAAGCGGCGCATGGGAATGGAGGCAAAATCATCCTGTTCCAGCGCGTCGAGGTATTGCAGCATCGTGCCGAGAGAAGGAAAGGCGTTATCCAGACGCATGGAAATCAGTGCGTTGAGCGCGGTGTTGCTGACGAGCACCAGCAGAGAACAGAGGAGAAAGTAGGAAATACAGGTGCGAAGAAAACTTTTGCCCAGCAGCAGTTTATTGGTCTTCAATTTTGTAACCCAACCCCCTGACTGTTTTGATATACTGCGGATTGGCCGGATCGTGCTCTATCTTGGCGCGCAGGTTGGAGATATGCACCATCATGGTGCTGTCATCGCTCTCGTAAAAGGTACCGCCCACACATTCATACAGCTGCGCGCGGGTGAATACTCGGCCGGGGCAACGCATCATTTCCGCAATGATTTTCAGCTCAGTGGACGTCAGTGGCACGGTCAGGCCGTTTTTCCGCAGCACGAATTTATCGGTGTCCAGTTCCAGCTCACCGACAGAAAGTACACGCGGCGCAGCAGTAGGCACGCTATCCGAACCGAGTTGATAATACCGGCGCAGCGCGGATTTGACATAGGCAACGACCTCAAGCGCGTTGAAGGGCTTGGTGATATAGGCGTCCGCGCCGATGTTCAGTCCGAGCACCTTGTCTGTGTCCATGCTTTTGGCCGATAGAATGATAATGGGCAGGTTACTGAATTCGCGCACGCGCTGGATCAGCTTATACCCGTTCAGGCCGGGCATCATAATATCCACCAGCGCCAGCGAGATCCCGCCCGCCCGGATGCGCTCAAGCGCCTCGGCGCCGTCCATGACGGACTGCACGGAAAACTCGCTGCTCAGATACAGCGTCAGCAGTTCGATGATGTCGCGGTCATCCTCGGCAATCAGAATGGTATATTTCAAGATTCTCTCTCCGTTTCCGCTGTCCGGCAGACAAATCCGCCGGAAATCCTTTTATTGACAGACACCTAATGTGCTTTTCTTAATACTACTATAATCTTCCACCAATAGCAAGGGTGACCGAGGGAAAAGGATTGACAGAGTCTTTTAGCAGGGCTTAAGATTATGCAGGGAAAGAAAGGATGTATGGAAATGAGGAAGTCTTACGAAATCGACATGACGCGCGGGCCGCTGCTGAGTCGGCTTCTGCTGTTTGCGTTGCCGCTGATCTGTTCGGGCGTGCTGCAGTTGTTGTTCAACGCGGCGGATATCGTGGTTGTCGGTCGGTTTGCGGGCAGCCACGCGATGGCCGCGGTCGGCTCCACCAGCTCGCTGATCAACCTGCTGGTCAATTTTTTTATCGGCATTTCGGTCGGCGCAAACGTGCTGGTGGCGCGCTTTTGCGGCGCCAACGACTTTGACGATGCGCAGGAAACCGTGCAGACCGCTTTGATTACTGCGGTGGCAGGCGGTGTAATCCTGATTGTGGCAGGCATCTGTCTGGCGCGGCCCATGCTGGTGTGGATGGCGACGCCGGCGGAGGTGCTGGATCAGGCGGTACTGTACATGCGTATTTACTTTATCGGCATGCCCGCGACCATGCTGTATAACTTCGGTGCGGCGATTTTGCGCGCGGTGGGTGATACCCGGCGTCCGCTGTATTTTCTGCTGCTGAGCGGCGCGGTGAATGTGGTGTGCAACCTGTTTTTCGTTATCGTGCTGCATATGGGTGTGGCGGGCGTTGCCACGGCAACCGTGATTGCACAGGTGATTTCTGCGGTGCTGATTGTACTGTGTCTGATGCGGGTGGACGGCATGTGTAACGTCAACCTCAAGCGGCTGCGGTTTCATCGGGACAAATTCGCCCGCATCATGCAGGTTGGACTGCCGGCAGGTCTGCAAAGTGTGATTTTCAATATCTCAAACGTGCTGATTCAGTCGTCTATCAACTCGTTCGGCGCGATTGCGGTCGCGGGCAACACCGCGGCAAGTAACATCGAAGGCTTTGTCTATACCTCGATGAATGCGTTGTATCAAACCTCGCTCAGCTTTACCAGCCAGAATCTCGGCGCAAAGCAGTACCATCGCATCGATCAGGTACTGGTGCGCTGTCTGGTGATGGTGATTTTGATCGGCGTGGTGCTGGGCAACGGCGCACATTTGCTGGGACAAAGCCTGCTGGGCATTTATTCCACAGATCCGGAGGTTATCACCTACGGCATGATGCGTCTGGGTGTGGTAAGCGTCACCTATTGCCTGTGTGGTATGATGGATGTGGTCGCGGGCAGCGTGCGCGGCCTTGGGTATTCTATCCTGCCGATGCTGGTGTCGCTGGCGGGCGCGTGTGTGTTTCGTATTATTTGGATTTTCACCGTGTTCCGGTGGCAGCACACGCTGTTTAGCCTGTATGTATCCTATCCGATTTCGTGGATACTGACCATCTGTGCGCATGTGGCGTGTTATTTCGTGGTACGGCGGCGGGTCTTTCCAAAGGCTGAGGGGCAGACCGCATGAAAACGAGCGTGCAAACCAGAAAATGGTTTGCACGCTCGTTTGTTTTTTAGCGGTGGGACGCAGCCCATGCGGTGAAATGGCCTTTCTGATATCCTCAGCATAGCATTACGCGGGGGCGCGCAAGCGGCGGATAAAAATTTGACCGGCCGATGAAAAAAAGCTGGGCATCTGTCGGCATATGTGATATAATGGGTCGGCAAGATGTCTTGACAGTAAAATTGACATATTGCCGCACGACGCGGAAAAGAAGGGGTAACATGGACAAGGTAAAAGAATTTCTCAAACGAAAGGATATCGTGATTTCGGTTAAACGATACGGTATTGATGCGCTCGGTGCGATGGCGCAGGGCCTGTTCTGCTCTCTGTTGATTGGTACCATCATCGACACGGTGGGCAAGCAGCTCGGCATCCCGTTTCTGACGATGACGGTCGCGACGGTAAACGACACGGCGTATACGGTCGGCTCGCTGGCTTCGGCCATGAGCGGTCCGGCGATGGCGGTTGCCATTGGCTATGCGCTGCGCTGTCCGCCGCTGGTGCTGTTTTCGCTTATCAGCGTGGGTTTTGCGTCCAATGCGCTGGGCGGTGCGGGCGGACCGCTCGCCGTGCTGTTTGTGGCAATTTTCGCGGCAGAGCTTGGTAAGGCAGTCGCGGGCGAAACGCGCATTGATATTCTGGTAACACCTCTGGTGACGATTGGCGTGGGCGTAGCACTTTCCGCATGGTGGGCGCCTGCGCTGGGTACCGCGGCGATGCAGGTGGGCAGTCTCATCATGTGGGCGACCAACTTGCAGCCGTTCCTGATGGGCATTCTGGTGTCCGTGCTGGTCGGCGTGGCGCTGACGCTGCCGATTTCCTCGGCCGCTATCTGCGCGGCGCTTGGCTTGACCGGCTTGGCCGGCGGTGCGGCGGTTGCGGGCTGCTGTGCGCAGATGGTCGGCTTTGCGGTTATGTCCTTTCCGGAAAACCGCTGGGGCGGTCTGGTATCGCAGGGTATCGGCACCTCCATGCTGCAAATGGGCAACATTGTGAAGAATCCGCGCATCTGGATTGCACCTATTCTGACTTCGGCCATCACCGGTCCGATTGCAACCTGCCTGTTCCGACTGGAGATGAACGGCCCGCCGGTATCCTCCGGCATGGGCACCTGCGGTCTGGTAGGTCAGATTGGCGTGTATACCGGCTGGCTGGATGATGTGGCTGCCGGGGTCAAGACGGCGGTAACCGCGCAGGATTGGGTCGGCCTGCTGCTGATTTCGTTCATACTGCCCGCAGTGCTGTGTCCGCTCATCAATCTGGCGCTGCGCCGCATCGGCTGGGTGAAAGACGGCGATATGACATTATAAAAAGAGGAGGCCGTGCGGCCTCCTCTTTTTATGCTCACAGTGTGCCCAGCGCAGGGAAAAAACGCGCGAGGAAGAAGAAAATGATGGGAAAGAGTACGGCAGGCAACAGGTTGCCGACCTTGACCTTTTTGTCAAACATCAGGTTAAAGCCAATGGCGAAAATCAGCACCGAGCCGATGCAGGATATCTGGCTGATGAGCGTGTCGGTCAGCCACGGGCGGATGAATCGCGCCAGCAGTGTGATGCCGCCCTGATAGAGGAAAAGCGGCAGGATGGACAGGTAAACCCCCTTGCCCAGTGACGCTGCGAAAATCACGGAGGATACGCCGTCGAGCACCGCTTTGGCAATCAAAATGGAGGGGTTGCCGTTCAGTCCATCCTCGAGCGCGCCCACAATCGCCATAGCGCCCACGCAGAACAGCAGAGACGCGGCCACAAAGCCCTGCACGAACTTTCCGTCCTCACTGCTGCCGGAAAAGCGGGTCTGGCACCACGAGCCGAAATCGTTGAGCCGTGTTTCGATATCCAGCGCTTCACCGACAACTGCGCCCAGCACCAGACTGAGCACCAGCAGCATGGTGTGCTGTGTGGAAAGTGCGCCGTCCTCGATGGTCAGCAGACCGCTCGCTGCACCGCCGATGCCAATGAAAAACGTGCACAGGCCGAGCGCCTGCATGATGGTGGTTTCAAAACGCCGCGGCAGTCCGCCCTTGAGAAAAACGCCGAGTGTGGTGCCTGCGGCGATGGTAGCGCAGTTGACTATGGTGCCCAGTCCGATCATGTTGTGTATTACCCCTCTTTTGCTTTACTATACTAAAATGAATTGTACGGCAAATGCAGGGTAAAGTCAAATGTTTTTCCTATGCTCAAGTGCGGCGGCGGTATTCTTCATAGGCTGCAATCACAGCGGTGACTGCGGAGCAGAACAGGAAGATCACCCAGCCCGGATGCCACAGATTATAGAACACACCGATGCACACATAAACTGCTGCTGCGACCGGAAAAGCAATGGAAGCAAACAGATTGCTGATAGGGTGCTGCTTCTCATCCTCCCTATCGGGGATATCATCTTCGTCGTAGCCAAGGCCGTGAAGCTCGCGATAATAGGCATCTTTTCGACCGGACAGGATGCACAAAGCCACGCCTGTCGCGATTATAGCGAACATCACAAAGGTGCCGAGTGTTTTGAGGTGCAGTGTATCATCAAAAAAAGAGCGGGTGAACGGCGACAGGATGAACAGCGCGACCGCGGTTGCAATCATAATGTGCTTGCGCGTTTGGTAGCGACCGTACTCCTGTACAACGGCAGGGTCGGGCTGTGCGGTTTTCGCGTGCGGTACAGCGTCCGCCTCTGCGGACGCGGGCGCAGAGGCAAAGCCGAATGTCTCGCGCAGTTCATCAGCTGAACCAATGGATGCAATGACAATGCCGGTCGCCTCAGCTTCGTTTTTGCCCTCTTCCAACAGGGTATGATACTTTTCTTCCAAATTCGACAGCATATCGGCTTTGATGCGTTGTGTGTCCGCGTTCTGCGGCAGTGTAGCGAACAATGCTTCTACATAGTTACGTATCGCTTCCATGCTTCATATCCTCCTTTGCAAAACGGTCGACTACAGTTTTGAGCACGCGCCATTCCGCACATTTTGCGGCATAGGCGCGGCGTCCCTTCTCTGTGACGGTGTAATAGGTGCGCGGCCTGCCCTGTGTCTCACTGCCCTGATAGGGCACAATGCAGCCCTGTTTTTCCAGCCGTCCGAACGCGGAATACAGCGTCGTTTCCTTGATCGGGTACTCACTGCCGCTGCGCCGCTCGATTTCGCGGGAAATCGCATAGCCGTATGAATCCCCCTCGCACAGCAGGCACAGAATCAGCATATCGTTATAACCGCGCATCACATCGCTGCCCAGCATGGCGTGCCTCCTTACTACTCTATCTGATGCAGTAATCATAACATAACTACTACGACAGGTCAAGTAGTTTGCGCGGGATTTCAATAAAAAAAGAAAGCGGCCCATTTGGGCCGCTCTTTACGCGGTTTCAGCAGTTTTCCAAGTCAATAATCAGTTTTTTACAGTAGGAACAGTGCCATGCGCGCGCTTCGGCGCGCTGTGTGGGCGTATGGGAGCCGATCGTCAGCCCACCGCAGGCCCATAGTCCGAACAACATTTTCTTGTCCTGCGGCTGCCAGCGCAGCGCTTTGTGGTCGCCCAACAGCTTGCCGTCGAGCATTTCTTTTCCGCAGTAGGGGCATTGCATCATCGGTCATACCTCCCTTAAAAGATGTCGGTGGGTGGAACAGGTCATGACAGGCAGAATGGGGATTTGCGGAAGTGGTCGCCGCCGACGCGCAGCATCGGGTCGGGATAGGCGAGGGCGTACAGGTCATCCGCGAGCGCATCGTGCGCCAGAGCGGATTGCAGTGCGTCCGGCAGCGTGCGCTCGGTGACCGGTTTGACGATGACAGGCAGCTTGCAGGTGTCTTTCATGCGTCGCAGGATGTCCCGGCCGCGCGCACCGACGGCCAGCACGCGAACATAGTCCGCGGTCGGCGGGACGCCGGTCGACAGATCAAGCCACGCCCGCATGAGCGCGCGGCGCACCCGCGCGAGCGGATAGCGGCGGGTTTGAGCAGCAGCGCAGACCGCCGCTAAACTCGTATGGTCGCGGATGGCGGCACACAGGCGGTGTTCCAGTCCGTCGCCGCCGCAATAGCGGGCGAGCGCATCAGGCGTCAGCCGCCGCAGGTGTGCGAGGATGACTTGGTCGACCGCGTTGCGCGTTACCGGCGCTGCGCCTTGCTCTATCGCTTGTGTAAGCATAGCAAACGACGCCTCCGGCATCAGCGGACGGCAGGCATCCGCATCTCCCTGTGCAATCCGCTTACGCAGATAGGACGCTGAGGGCAGACCGTCCGTCGGGATATCGCTGTCATGCGCACCGCCTTCGCGTAAAACGGCAAGCGGCTGCACCGTGCTCTCGAGCGTGTCCAGCGCACACAGATACTCTATTGCAAGGGTGTTGTTGGGGCTGGTCAGCAGCGCGCCGGCTTCCGGGTCGGCTGCGCTGACCGCCTGCTGTATGGCGGCGGCATAGGGCAGCCCGGCCGCAAGGGCCTGCCGCAGCGCGTCTGTGTGTTCTCCTTCTGCGCGCGACAGATTGGCCGCGCGGCGCAGCAGGGCAAGATCGGCGCGTTCCGCGCCGAAAGAGAGATGTGTCACACAGCCCAGCGCATCCAGCAGCGCGACTGCGCCGAACGCAAAACCGGACGCCGACCACAGGCAGGCGGACAGTGGTGTTTCCAGCACCAGATCCGCGCCGCACCGCACGGCAGCTTCCGCACGGCGGTACTTTTCCATGACCGCAAGGTCGCCGCGCTGGACAAAATTGCCGCTCATCGCGCACACAATGGCCGTGTCCGCGCCCAGCGCACGGCGGGTTTGGGTAAGATGGTGCGCGTGTCCCGCGTGGAACGGATTATATTCGGCAACGATGCCGCAGACGGTCATAAACAGGCTCCTTTAAATCGCAAATATATAGGGACACGGTATAAATTTTGGCTTGTACATTTACGCCAAATCGTGTAATATATGAATATAGCTTTATTATATCGGCTTCCGCGGCTTTGTGCAAGCCGCCAAATACGGCAAAAGGGAGTTTTGCAAATGAAAGTTCTTGTTATTAATGCAGGCAGCTCTTCGTTAAAGTATCAGCTGCTTGATACGGAGTCCGGCGAGGTTATGGCTAAGGGTCTGTGTGAGCGCATCGGCATCGACGGCGTATTGACGCACACCGGCAACAAGTCGGATGAGAAATTTAAGTTTGATATCGCAATGCCGACGCATAAGGAAGCAATCCAGTCGGTTATCGACGTACTGCTGGATCCGGAAAAGGGCGTTATTTCTTCGATGAGGGAGATCGACGCGGTCGGTCATCGTGTGGTACACGGCGGCGAGTTCTTCTCGGACAGCGTCATCATCACCGAAAAGGTCATCAAGGCGATTGAGGACTGCGTACCGCTGGCACCGCTGCACAATCCGCCCAACCTCATCGGTATACAGGCCTGCCGCGACGTTATGGGCCCGGATGTGCCGATGGTTGCGGTATTCGACACCGCCTTCCATCAGACCATGCCGCAATCGCATTACATGTATGCGATTCCATATGAGTACTATGAGAAGTACAAGATCCGCCGCTACGGCTTCCACGGTACCAGCCACAAGTATGTTTCCCAGCAGGCAGCCGACATGCTCGGCCGTCCGATTGAGGAACTGCGCCTGATTACCTGCCATCTGGGCAACGGTTCTTCCATCTGCGCGATCAACCGCGGCAAGAGCTATGACACCTCGATGGGCTTTACGCCGCTCGACGGTCTGCCGATGGGTACCCGTGCGGGTAATCTGGACCCGGCTATCATTGAATTCCTGGCGGAGCATGAGAACATCTCTGCGGCGGACGTTATCAATATCCTCAACAAGAAGTCCGGTATGCTGGGCATTTCTGGCGTTTCGTCCGACTTCCGCGATCTGGACACTGCCATTGCCGACGGCAATGCACGTGCGGCGCTGGCAAAGGAAATGTTCAACCTGTCGGTTAAGAAGATCATCGGCTCGTACATTGCGGAGATGGGCGGCGTAGACGCTATCATCTTTACCGCGGGCGTCGGCGAAAACGACCGTTCGGTTCGTTGGGACGTGTGCGAGCACATGGAGTATCTCGGCATCAAGATCGACCCGGAGAAGAACAAGTACCGCGGCAAGCAGATGGATATTTCCATCGACTGGGCGCGCGTGCGTGTGCTGGTCATCCCCACCAACGAGGAACTGATGATCGCCAAGGATACCGAGCGTCTGGTAAACGAAGCAAAGTAACAAAAAGAACGGAAAACGGGGCGGGGCAACAAGGCTTTGCCCTGTTTTTCTGCCGTCAGGGAGGACAATATGCAGGAAAACGCACTTCGACAGGAACGGAAATACTGCGCGCGGCTGGGCTGGGCACTGGTGCTGACAATCGTGATCATGCTGGTGTGGCAGGTGGGACTGATGGTTTTGTCGCTGGCCGGACGGCTGGCTGGCGGCGAGAGCACCTATATGCTGCTGGCACTTGTGGGCTATTACCTGCCCGCGCTGCCCCTGTCTTATTGGCTGTGCCGCAAGATACCCGTGCCGGAGCGCGCGCAGCGTCCGTTGACCGTGGGGCTGCTGGTGCGCTGGTTTGTCATCGGCATCGGACTGATGTGGGTGGGGTCGCTGATCGGAGCGTGGCTCAATGATCTGGTCTATCAGATAGCGAATCTGGAGACAGTCGATCTGGTGACCGAAGCCTTTAACGAAATGCCGCTGGCGGTCATTCTGCTGGGCGCGTGCGTGCTTGGCCCGCTGTGCGAGGAACTGTTGTTCCGCGGCCTGCTGGCCGGACGGTTGGCACGATATGGCCAAAAGCCGGCTGCGTTGGTATCCGCGCTGCTGTTTGGACTGTACCACGCGAATCTGTCGCAGTTTTTCTATGCGTTTTTGCTCGGATTGCTGCTGGCCTATGCGTATTTCTACACCGGAAAACTCAAAACAGCGGTAGTGTTGCACATGCTGTTCAACTTATACGGGTCGTTTGTGATCTATCTGCTGCCCGAGGAAGGAGTGTGGCCCGTGCTGTACGCGCTGAGCTGGCCGGTGCTGACCGTTGTGAGTGCGGTGCTGCTGGTGCGCGGCAGAAAGCGGCAACTGTGGGCGCACGGACCGTGCGCGCCGTCCATGCGAATTGTGTTTGGCAGCGTCGGCATGGCTCTGGCTATCATCCTCTGCTTTGTGCAGGCGGCAACCATGTATGTTTATTAGAAAGGCGGAAATAGGCAATGCGAGTGGATTTGCATATGCACACAGGATATTCGGCGGATGCGGCGTTCCCACAGACCGTGGCGGATAAAGTGCGCGCCTGCCGCGCGGCAGGGCTGGACATCATCGGCATCACCGACCATCTGGATTTTTACCGTACCCATGGCCCGGCGGAAAACCGGGATGCGGAAGCCTGCCTGCGCGACGTGCGGGCGGCCAAGGAAACAGCGGAAGGCATCGAAGTATTGGTCGGAATTGAAATCGGGCAGATCCATGCCGATCCTGCGGCGGATGACTTTGTGCGCGGGCATCAGCTGGACATGGTAATTGGCTCGCTGCATGCGATGCCCAACGATCTGGATATTTATTTCCACGACTACGAGCATCTGGATTGCGATGCGTTTTTGCAAGAATATTTCGATCAGGTGCTTGAAATGGAGGCACACGGCGGCTTTGACGTGCTGGCGCACATCGACTATCCGCTGCGTGTGATGAAGCACGGCGACTATGTGCCTTCGTTCGACCAATATATGGATCGTGTGCAGCAGGTGCTGCGCGCGTGCATCGATCGCGGCTATGCGCTCGAACTCAATGCCGCGGGGGTGGCCGGATGGCAGAAAAAAGTCGGTCCGCCGCAGAATATCCTATATGAATACCGCCGCATGGGCGGGGAGCGCATTTCGATTGGCTCGGATTCACACACGCTGGACACAGTCGGCCGCGGCGTGGCGGATTGCACGGCGAACGCGCTGGATGCGGGCTTTACGACAGTCACGGTGTTCCGCGGACGCAAGCCGGAACAGGTGTCACTCATCAAATAAGCAGGGAGAAGTCATGTTATTTCATAATAAAACCGAAATTACGCACGCCGAAACCACAGTGCAGGGGCGCGCAAAGATCAATCTGACGCTGGATGTGACCGGTCGCCGGGACGACGGCTATCATACGGTCAAAATGGTGATGCAGTCGGTTGCGCTGCATGATGATATCCGAGTGGTGGTCACCCGCGGCGAAAAAAAGCCGCGCGGCATTGTGCTCAGCTGTAACCTACCCTATTTGCCGCGGGATGAGCGCAATCTGGCTTACCGCGCGGCGGAACTGTTCTATCAAAAGACGGGTGCGCTGCTGGAAACATGCGAAATTTATATCGAAAAGCGGATTCCAGTGGCTGCGGGACTGGCCGGCGGCTCGACAGACGCGGCGGCGGTGCTGCGCGCGCTCAATGCGCTGCACGAGACCGGGCTGACCGACGACGAGCTGTGCGAGATGGGGCTGAAGCTCGGCGCGGATGTGCCGTACTGTTTGCGTGGCGGCACAATGCTGGCCGAGGGCATTGGGGAGGAGCTGACCGCGCTGCCGCCCATGCCGCATTGCTGGGTCGTGTTATGCAAGCCGCCGTTTGGTGTTTCTACCAAGGAGGTCTATGCCGAGATTGACGCGGTGGAGCTGAAAGACCGGCCGGATACGGCAGGCATGATCCGCGCACTGGAAAACAGTGACTTTGCGGGCGTTTGTAAACGCCTTAGCAACGTGATGGAGCGGGTTACCGCAACCAAACGCCGCCAGATCGGAGAGATCAAGGCGTGTCTTGAGGAAAACGGTGCGGACGGCACGCTGATGAGCGGCTCAGGCCCGACCGTATACGGCCTGTTCTCGGACGAGGGCCGCGCCACGACCGCATCAAAAATGCTGTCCCGTCGCTTTGCAGACACCTTTTTGACCGAAACGGTATAATTCTTCCGCCTTCCGGACATACTGGGGACACCAGATAACGGAAGGCGGTATTTTTATGACACAACAGACAAAACGGACGGTTATCGCGGTCGTGACCGCATGCAGCGTGTTGCTGGCAGGGGCGTTCGCGCCGCAGCAGCCCAGAGCCGCATGGTGGTGCACGGCGTTTTCCGTGACCTGTAATGAGACGGCCGCGCCGTCGGAAAATGGAAGCTCGGTTACATTTCGGTGCAAATTAGTTGATTGGTGGTACGAGATCACGGGATAAAACTTGCCGCGCCCGTCCCTCTGTGGTATAATAGCCGCAAAGCGGCATTCCTGTTTCATACCGGAAAACCGGCCGTAAACCTACCAACGGAGGAAAAACATGAAGATTATCAATGAAAAGGGCAAGCTGTTCGGCATTATCAATATCGTCGACCTGCTTGTGCTGGTGGCGGCTATTGCCGTTATTGCGGGCGTAGGCTATAAATTGTTTGCGCCGCAGATTGCCAATGCAGCCGCAAAACAAGTACCCATGACCGTCACCATCCGTGTGCGCGGCGCAACGCCCTTCTTGGTGCAGGAGGTGCAGCGCAACAGTCAGGTCGGCAAGAAAATCGTCAGCGGCAGCTCGTACACCGATGCGGTCATCACGGACATGCAGATTGAGGACTATGTGCAGCAGGTGACCACGGCGGATGGCAGAATTGCTAATGCGCTCGACCCGAGCAAGAAGGATCTGGTATTCACGATTGAAACCACTGTGCCGGAAGGGACAGCGGCGCCTGCCATCGGCACGCAGGAGGTGCGCGCGGGCCGCACGTTTATTGTAAAGACCAACGATTTTGAGACGACCGGCAACATCGACATGGTCGATATCGCGGATTCAGCGGAATAAGCCTATGAAAGCGATATTTCAAAACAGCCTGCTGGTGCGGGCGGCGATGCGTTTGCGTGAATGGTATCACAAGGGCGCAATCGCGGGATTTTTCCGGAAGGTCGCGGACGCATATCCGGATTCCCGGTTTCGCCGGATGTGGGACGGCTTTTGCACCGCGCCCATCTGTACGGCAGCCAACAGCCGCTATGCGCGCTTTATCGCCGCGCTGCGGCGTTTTGTCGAACGGGTGGGAGACGCGGCGGCGCAAAGTCTGATTTACCGAGTCTGCCTTGCCATCTGGAAGCCGGTTTCGACCTTCCTCGGCGGCGGTGTCATCGGCCGGGTGTGCCGGTTTTTCGGTGTGCGCGGTCTGCTGCTCGTGTGTCTGGCCATGTATCTGCCGCTGGATGTGCTCATTCGGTGGCTATCCACAACCAAGGGATATTTGCCCGGCTTTATTGGTTCGGTATGGGATGAATGTCTGATGCTCGCAGCGGTTGCCTATATCCTGTGGCACACTGCGATGCGCCGCGCGCCGCTTCAGTCGCGTGCAACGCCTGTGGATGCGTATTTGCTGCTGTTCATCGGCGTGGGCTTTTTCCTGATGTGCGCGGTGTCGCCCTATCCGTCCATTGCGGTGGCGGGCTTGCGTGCGGTGGTGCAGTACCTGTTCTGGTTCTTCCTTGTCACACGGCTGATTGAGGATGACCGCGACTTTGCGATTTTTTACGGCGCGCTGCTCGCCATGGCAATCCCCATCACGCTGCACGGCATTTATCAGTATATTGTCGCCGCGCCCATCCCGGCAGGCTGGGTGTCCCAGACCGAGGAAAGCGTGCGCACACGCGTTTACTCGCTCACCGGCAGCCCGAATATCATGGGCAGCCTGCTGGTGCTGTTCGCGCCCATGGCGGCGGGGCTTGCATATTATTGCAAAAAAATGTGGGTCAAGGTGCTGGCCATCGGCGTGACCGGTATGATGTGCCTGTGCTGCATATTCACCTTCTCAAAGGGCGCGTGGGGCGGCTTGGCGGTCGCGGTAATTGTGTTCGCCATTTTCCTGGACCGCCGCCTGATTGCGTTGATGTCTGTGGCCGGTGCGGGCGCGCTGCTGGCCATCCCCTCGATTGCCAGCCGTATCACTTATATGTTCACGGCGGACTATATGGAGGCCAGCCAACGGGCGGGCCGTATGGTGCGCTGGGAGACCGGACTGAACCTGCTGCATGAGTCCAATCCGTGGCTGGGCTTTGGACTGGGCCGCTTCGGCGGCGCGGTTGCCATGCAGAACAAAATCATCGAAGAGACGGACAACTTCGAGTATTTCTATATGGATAACTATTATCTGAAAACGCTGGTGGAGATGGGCTATGTCGGCTTGATTTTCTTCATCATTCTGCTCATTGGTATGGTGCTCTGGTGTCTGCGCGCAATCGGTCGGACGAATTTTAATCAGACCGACCGTACCCGTGCGCTTGCAGTGTCCATGTTCGCGGGCATGTGCGGCGTGCTGGTGCACTGCTATTTCGAGAATATCTTCGAGGTACCGTATATGATGGCCTACTTCTGGAGTATGGCGGCGGCAGTGCTGTATCTGGGATATTTCCGCAAGCGCAAGAGCAGCCCAATAGGAAAGCACTGAACGTTTTTCGCAAAGAAAACAGTATAATTCATAAAAAGGACGACAAAACTGCGGTTTTGCCGTCCTTTTTTGCGCACTTTACACAATCCTTTTTGCTTAACGTGGATTTTACAAACACGGACTTTTGGATTTTACATTGTCCCCGTAATATAGGCTTGTAACGAAAACAAGTTCTGAATGAAAAAGGAGAAATTTGAGCAATGAAAAAGAGTGTATCCCTGCTTCTGGCGGGCCTGATGTTGTGCGGCGCGCTGGCCGGCTGTGGCGGCAATGATTCCTACGGTGCAGGCGAAGGCGGCGCGGCTGACAGCACCTCTGCCGGCATGTCCGGCACGATTACAGTGATCTCCCGTGAGGACGGTTCGGGCACGCGCAGCGCATTTGTTGAGTTGACCGGCGTGGAAGATGATAACGGAGACAATACTACGGTTGATGCGGAAATCGCCAACAAGACCGATGTGGTGCTGACCAGCGTGGCCGGCAACGAGAGCGCCATCGGCTATGTGTCGCTCGGCTCGCTGAATGATACTGTCAAGGCAATTCAGGTAGACGGTGTGGACGCTACGGTCGAGAACGTCAAGAGCGGCGACTACACGCTGTCCCGCCCGTTCAACATTGCCACCAAGGGCGAACCGACCGGCGTTGCGGGGGACTTCATTAACTTCATTCTGAGCGCTGACGGTCAGGCAATCGTGGAGGAAGAGGGTTACATCAAGGTCAACGATGCAGCGGAAGCCTTCACCACCGACGGTTCGGAAGGCCAGATTGCGGTTGGCGGCTCTTCCTCGGTTTCTCCGGTGATGGAAAAGCTGATTGAGGCTTATCAGGCGGTTAACCCCAAGGCGAAGATTGAGTTACAGACCTCGGATTCCACCTCCGGTATGACCGGCGCGATGGACGGCACCTTTGCCATCGGCATGGCTTCCCGTGAACTGAAGGACGAGGAGAAGGCGGAACTGACCGGTACCGCTATCGCGCTGGACGGCATCGCGGTGGTAGTCAACCCGGCCAGCAGCATTGATGGCCTGACGATGGACCAGATTCGCAGCATCTACACCGGCGAAACCACGGACTGGGCCGACGTAGCCGCGTAAGAATAACCGAACACGGGAAGCAGGGCGAAATCCGTTTCGCCCTTTCCCAATGCCTAAGGGGTGAAAACATGAACAAATCCGCAACCCGGCAGAAGGGCGGCATGAGAAACCTACTGGAAAAGGTGATGCACGGCGTGTTTTTTGTCTGCGCGCTCGCGTCTATTCTTGCGGTAGCCCTGATCTGCGTTTTCCTGTTTGTCAACGGCATCCCTGCCATTCGCGAAATTGGTTTACTGGACTTCCTGACCGGCACAACCTGGAAGCCGGGCAACGATGTTTACGGTATTCTGCCGATGATTGTCGGCAGCATTTACATTACAGCCGGCGCCATTGTCATCGGCGTGCCGATTGGCCTGCTGACCGCAATTTTTATGGCATTTTATTGTCCCAAGCGCATTTACGGCGTGCTTAAGCCTTGCACCGAACTGCTGGCGGGCATACCGTCCATCGTGTACGGCTTTTTTGGCATGGTGGTTATTGTGCCGGTGGTGCTCGATGTGGCCAAATTCTGCGGCTCAAAGATATCCTCCGGTTCGACCATCCTGTCCGCGTCCATCCTGCTTGGCATCATGATCCTGCCGACCATCATCGGTGTATCCGAAGCGGCGCTGCGCGCAGTGCCGAACGCTTATTATGAGGGTGCGGTCGCCATGGGCGCCACCCATGAGCGCGCGATTTTCTCGGTCATGCTGCCGGCTGCGAAGTCCGGCGTGCTGGCCGGTATTGTGCTGGGCATCGGCCGCGCTATCGGTGAGACGATGGCAGTCATCATGGTCGCGGGCAACCAGCCGCGACTGACGGGCAGCCTGCTCAAGGGCATCCGCACGATGACGGCGAATATCGTCATTGAAATGGGCTACGCAACCGGCCTGCACCGCGAGGCGCTGATTGCCACGGGTGTGGTTTTGTTCGTGTTCATTCTGCTGATTAACCTCACCTTCTCGGTGCTCAAAAGGAGGAAGGACGCATGACAAGCGAAGCGACGACTGCCGTCAAGAAAACCGCAGTCCAAACGGCGGAAAAACGACCGCGGGTGTACGGTCGCGGCAAAGCATGCCTGCAAAAAGGGTTGGTGTACGGCGCGGCAATCCTCACCTTTGCCGTGCTGCTGTTTCTGATTGCGTACATCCTGATAAATGGCGTGCCGCATCTCAAACTATCGTTGTTTGAGTGGAAGTATAACTCGGATAACGTATCCATGATGCCGGCCATCATCACAACCGTGGAGATGACGCTGCTTGCACTGCTGCTGGCGGTGCCGTTCGGTCTGTTCACTGCGGTGTACCTGAATGAATATGCTTCCCGCGGCAACAAGCTGGTGGGTATCATCCGCATCACCACCGAGACGCTGTCCGGTATTCCGTCGATCGTCTATGGCCTGTTCGGCATGCTGTTTTTTGTCACGCAGCTGCACTGGGGATACTCGCTGCTCGCGGGCGCAATGACGCTGGCCATCATGATTCTGCCGCTTATCATGCGCACGGCGGAAGAAGCGCTCATCTCGGTACCGGATACCTACCGCGAAGGCTCGTTCGGTTTGGGGGCAGGGCGTTTGCGCACGGTATTCCGCATCGTGCTGCCCAGCGCGATGCCGGGCATCCTGTCCGGTATCATTCTGTCGATTGGCCGCATCGTGGGCGAAACCGCGGCGCTGATTTTTACGGCCGGTACGATGGCGCAGATCCCCGGTTTGTTTCAGTCCGGCCGCACACTGGCCATCCATATGTATGTGTTGTCCGGCGAGGGCCTGAATATGAACGAAGCCTATGCTACCGCGGTGGTCCTGCTGGTAGTCGTGCTGCTGATGAACACGATTTCGGCGATTGTTGCCAAAAAGCTGACCAAAAAGTAATCGGAGGAAGCTATGGAGCAGAATAAAATTGAGATTCGGGACATGAACCTCTATTACGGGGACTTTCATGCCCTGCATGACATTGACTTGGATATCAAGGCCAATGAGATTACGGCATTCATCGGGCCGTCCGGCTGCGGCAAGTCAACGCTTTTGCGCTCACTCAACCGCATGAACGATCTGGTGGAGGGCTGCAAGATTACGGGTGATATCCGTCTAGATGGGGAGGACATCTATCACGACTGTGACGTGAACATCTTGCGCCGTCGCGTGGGCATGGTGTTCCAGAAGCCCAATCCGTTCCCGATGTCCATTTACGACAACATCGCTTACGGCCCGCGCACACACGGCATCAAGAGCCGCGTCAAGCTCGACGAGATCGTCGAGACTTCGCTGCGTCATGCCGCCATCTGGGACGAAACCAAGGACTGCCTGAAAAAGTCTGCGCTGTCCATGTCGGGCGGCCAGCAGCAGCGTATCTGCATCGCCCGCGCGCTTGCAGCGGATCCGGAAGTGCTGCTGATGGACGAGCCGACCTCCGCGCTCGACCCAATTTCCACCGCGAAGATTGAAGACCTTGTACTCGAGCTGAAAAAAGATTATACTATCGTTATGGTCACGCACAACATGCAGCAGGCCACCCGTGTATCCGATACCACCGCGTTTTTCCTGCTTGGAGACATGATTGAGGTGGGAGACACCGAAAAGCTGTTCTCCATGCCGGCGGATAAGCGCACCGAGGATTATATTACGGGGAGGTTTGGCTGATGAGAAACCGTTTTGAGTCTCAGCTTCTGGAGCTGAATAACGAGTTGATAGCCATGGGTGCGCTGTGCGAAAACGCGATTGCAAGCTCGGTCAAGGCGATGCTTGGCGGCGATACCCAGCTGGCCGCGTCCGCTATTCGCATCGATCAGGAGATCGACCGCAAGGAGCGCGAGATTGAGTCCATGTGCCTCAAGCTGCTGCTGCAGCAGCAGCCGGTGGCAAGCGACTTGCGCCTGATTTCGTCTGTTCTGAAGATGATTACGGATATTGAACGCATTGGCGATCAGGCGAGCGATATTGCAGAAATTGTCACCTACTTGTCCGGCGCATGCGGCCACAACCGGCATATCGAGGAAATGGCGCAGGCGACCATCAAAATGGTGACCGACAGTTTGGATGCTTTTGTGCGCCGCGACCTGACGCTTGCGTGGAGTGTCATTGAGTACGATGATGTGGTCGATCATCTGTTTGCCGAGTGCAAGAAGGATTTGATTGCGGAAATTGCACAGAACGCGGACGACGGTGAACGTGTGCTGGATATTCTGATGATTGCCAAGTATCTGGAGCGCATCGGGGATCACGCGACCAACATCGCCGAATGGGTGGAGTTTTCCATCACCGGCACGCACAAGGCGTCGGCTGACTGAGGTGCGCATAAGCGATAAAAAGGTTTGGAAATGCAGCTGTTCTAAGCAGCTTTGAGGAGGAAACGCAGTGATTTATTGCGTGGAGGACGATGCAGGTATTCGGGAACTGGTCGTCTACACACTGCAAAACACGGGCATGGAAGCCCGTGGGTTGGAGGACGGCGGCGCGCTGTTTGCGGCGCTGCGTGAGAAAAAGCCGCAGCTGATTCTGTTGGATATCATGCTGCCGGGGGAGGATGGCATCAGCATCCTGCGTCGGCTGCGCGAAACACAGGAGACGGCCGATATTCCGGTCATTCTGCTGACGGCGAAAAACACGGAATATGACAAGGTGGTCGGGCTGGACAGCGGCGCGGACGATTATGTCGCCAAGCCCTTCGGCATGATGGAGTTGGTGGCGCGTATCCGCGCGGTGCTGCGCCGCACGCAGACCGGGCCGGGCGGCGAAGAGGAAGCCCGGCTGCTGGCCGCTGGGAATATTTGCGTGGACGAGCGCGCGCACAGCGTATTTGTCGGGGAGCAAGAGGTGCAGCTGACGCTCAAGGAGTACCAGCTGCTGTGTCTGCTGATGAAAAACCGCGGCGCGGTGCTCACGCGCGATGTGCTGCTGGAGAATATCTGGGGCTATGGAAACGAGAGCGAAACCCGTACGGTCGATGTGCATATCCGTACCCTGCGGCAAAAGCTGGGCGCGGCGGGTTCGATGATTGAAACCGTGCGCGGCGTGGGCTACCGCATGGGAGAGCACGCATGAGAAAGCGCGTTTTCAGCAGTATTTTCCTCACCGCGCTGGTCACGCTGGCCGTAACCGTATCCCTGCTGCTGATGGCGGTGCATTCCGGGCTGTCGCAGGATTTGCGGGAGCGTCTGAGCGAGGAGTGTAACTATATCGCCGAGGCAGCGGTGTCCGGAGAGCAACAGGAACTGCAGCATATCGGCAGCGTATATGCCGACCGGATTACGCTGGTCGATACAGACGGCACAGTGCTGTATGACAACAAGAGCGACACGGCGCAGATGGAAAACCATGCTTCGCGTCCGGAAATTGCCGAGGCCCTGGAGAAAGGCGTGGGCGAGTCCAGTCGCCTGTCCGATACATTGGCTGAGCAGACCGCTTACTATGCGATCCGGCTGGCGGACGGCACAGTGCTGCGCGTCTCCTCGACGGCGGACAGCGCGTTCGGCGCGTTATCGTCCGCGTCGCCGTGGATTGTGCTGATTGTGCTGCTGGCGCTGCTGGTAGCGGCGTTGCTGGCAAGCTGGCTGACCCATGTGTTTCTCGAGCCGATTGTGGCGCTTGATCTGCATGAGCCGCTCAAAAATGATGCGTATGATGAGTTGTCGCCGCTGCTGCACCGGATGGATAAGCAGAACCGTAAGATAGAGTCACAGCTGCGTGAACTGAAACGGCGGCAGGCGGAATTTGATGATATCACCGCCCGTATGGACGAGGGGCTGGTGCTGTTTTCCGCCGAGGGCGATATTCTGTTTGCCAACCGTGCGGTGCGTGTTCTGTTTCCCAATGACAGCGCGGCCGGCGGTTACATGACGTTGTGCCGCGATGCGGAGTATATCCGCGTGGTGGAAAGGGCGCTCAGCGGCGAAAGCGCGCACGGACGAATGGAAAAGGACGGGCGTGTGTACGCGCTGACGGCAAGCTCGGTTGCCGGCGCGGGGCAGAGCCATGCGGCGGTGCTGTTTGTGGTGGATGTCACCGAGCGCGAGCAGGCGGAGCGCCAGAGACAGGAGTTTACGGCGAATGTTTCGCACGAACTGAAAACCCCGCTGACCAGCATCATGGGTTTTGCGGAAATCATCCAGAACGGTATCGTTCGTGCGGAGGATATCGGCCGGTTTGCGGGCAAAATCCGGGGGGAAGCCCTGCGTCTGCTGACGCTCATCGAGGACATCATTCGGCTGTCCCAGCTGGACGAAGGCTTATCCGTACCGTTTGAGCCCGTTGAACTGTCTGCGCTGTGCGGCACGGTGCGCGACCGGCTCGCACACAAGGCGGCCGAGCACAAGATAACCCTGAATCTGACGGGCAAGCCGGTTATGGTGTCAGGCGAGCGGCGCACGCTTGAGCAGATGGTTTTTAATCTGGCGGACAATGCTATCGCGTATAATAAGCCGCATGGAACGGTAACAATCCAAACGGACGAGGAAAACGGTGTGCCGTTTGTGCGCGTGTCGGATACCGGTATCGGTATCGCGCCCGCCGACCAGCCGCGCGTGTTCGAGCGGTTTTACCGTGTGGATAAGAGCCACAGCAAGCAGACCGGCGGCACCGGTCTTGGCCTGTCGATTGTCAAGCACGGCGCGGCGCTGCACCACGCGCAGATCGATCTGCACAGCACACTGGGTCAGGGAACCGAAATTACGCTGCGCTTTCCTAAAGCAGACTAAGGCTATACCGCGCGATTTGATAATGCTCCTTTTATGAAAGACGGCGAGCTAAAACGCTGTCAATCATAAAAGGAGCATTGTTATGTCCAAACAAAGGGGATTGCGTACGGCAAAACAGAAAATTGTGTGCGGAAGGTAAAAGATAAATTCAACAAGTATGCGGCAGGACGGCTGAAAAAATGAGAAGGAGCACGCATGTATCAAAGCTCGGCAACTGTAATAACGCCCTCGGTTGCACTAATCCAGTTGATCAGTGTGCTGATCGGGCATTTTCGATGCAGCCGCAGAGAAAAAATCGCGCAGGCATTGTGGCTTTCGCTGCCCGAGGCGCGTGTGATCTCAATGTCCATAATGGTCAGATTGTGTTGCCGGAAAAGCTGTAGCACACGCTCCAGACAGGTTTTGTCAGCGTATTCCATGTAGAGATTGACTTCCGGAACATGATCGAGAATACGGTATTCGATGCGTGAAAAGATGATCTCCGCTACCAGCACCAGCACCGTGGCGCAGATACCGCCCTCGTAGAAGCCGGCGCCCAGCGCAAGGCCGATGATGGCGGCCGTCCACAGCCCGGCAGCGGTTGTCAGGCCTTTGACGCGTTGCCGCCGCGTGACAATGATGGTGCCCGCGCCGATAAAGCCGATGCCTGCCACAACCTGTGCGCCCATGCGGGACATATCGGTATAGTAATGCAGGTTGAGATAGAGAAACTGACTGGTCATCGTGGTTATGGATGCGCCCAGACAAATCAGGATATGCGTCCGGAAGCCCGCCGGACGGCGTTTATAGGCACGCTCAATGCCGATCAGTCCGCCGCACAGCACCGAAAGCAGCATGCGAAGCGTAATCGAAGCCAGCGTAATGTCGCGCAGGCCGTCAAAAATGGGTAGCATGAACGATCCTCCTTAAAATTCGTCAATGGTGTAAACGCTGTCAAGCTCGGCGATGGCGGTCAGAATACGGGTGTGCGGCTGCTTTTGCTTCAGATGAATGGAAAAAACCGCGCTCGGGTTTTTGGAGCCTTCCGCGCCGCTGCGGTTGATATCCACATCGCAGATCTGCGCGCCCTGCTCCTTGATGCGGTTGATGATCGTGCCGATGTTGTCAAGGGAGTGAAATTCCACATAGATGTTGATGAAGCGGGCGCGCTCAATCAGCATGTTTTCGATGATGGGCAGAAAGCGCATGCTTAGGAACATCAGCAGCACGCACAGGATGACACATTCGTAAAAGCCTGCGCCGATGGCCAGCCCCATGCAGGCGGACGCCCACAGACCGGCGGCGGTTGTCAGGCCCTTGATCGCTTGGCGGCCCGTGACCAGAATGGTGCCCGCGCCCAGAAAACCAATACCGTTGATGACTTGTGCGCCGAAGCGCGAAACATCGGTGCGCTGCCCGATGGACTCCGCCAGCGAGGGCCAGTGCAAATCCAGTGCGATGCTTTCATACTGGCCGAGCAGCATGGTCAGCGCGGCGCCCAGACAGACCAGCATATAGGTGCGGAATCCGGCGGGACGGCGCTTGCGTCCGCGCTCCAGACCGAGCAGGCCGCCGCTGATCATGGCAAGGGCCAGCCGAAAGAATAGGGAGACCGCGTTAAGTTCGCGCATATACGACAAGAGTTCATACAATTCGGGTAACCTTACCTTTCTGCATTGATGGGGCAGTACTCCAGCGGGGGAGAGCATGCCGGGTTAAAGTGTTTTGGTGGCGACGATGTTGACATCCGTATCCAAAATATGAGCGGCCAGCACCTGACCGACCTTGACCGGCGCCTGTACGTCCAGTGTGTTGATCAGTCGCATACAGTCAAACATTTTCTCCTTGGGCAGCGGCTTGTCGGTCTTGACCGGAAGGCGGGGGATTGCGGCGCCCTGCACGCGCACGGTTGAAGTAATGATGCGAACGGGGTGCAGCAGCTCGTTGCGGGCATATGCCGCGCCGCGCGGACAGGCGTTGCCGGTTACAGCAAAGTCGTTATCCTCGTCCACTGTGAGGTGACAGCCCTTGGGGCAGGTGATACAGATTAGGTTGGTCATGCCTGTGCCTCCTCAATCGCAATCGTAACCGTGCCCTTGGCCTTGGCCAGCAGAGCGCACGGTAGCTTGATGTTTTCCATTTCGCCCGGCGCCATGTGCTCATGCGGGAAAGCGGCGATCTGCGCGCCGGTCTCATCGGTGACAACGATGCGGCTGCTGCCGCAGATGGCGCGCACACGGAAGAATATGTCAACCGTCTTGTAATCCGTGCTCTTGTGAATACGCTGCGGCACGGTGTACCCGACCAGATTGCCGTTTTTCAGCTCGATCGCATCATCCGCCGCCGCGCGCTGGCCGCGGCAGTATGCGGCGGCGGCGCGGCCCGCACGGGCGGCCTCCGCAGTGACGAAATCGACCAAATCATGTACGTGCAGTACGTTGCCGCAGGCAAATACCCCGGGCAGAGAGGTTTGCATATTTTCAAAGACGACCGGGCCGTTGGTGCGTGCGTCCATCTGGATATTCGCGCCGCGCGACAGCTCGTTTTCGGGAATCAGGCCGACCGACAGCAGCACGGTGTCGCAGTCGAAGGTCATTTCGGTGCCGGGGATGGGTCGGCGGTCGGGGCCGACCTTGGAGACGATGACCCGCTCGACACGGTCGCGGCCCTGAATGTCGGTAATCGTGTGGGACAGATAAAGCGGGATGTCAAAGTCGTGCAGACACTGCACGATATTACGCATCAGACCGCCCGAATAGGGCATTACCTCGACACAGGCGAGCACCTTGGCACCCTCGAGCGTCATCCGGCGCGCCATAATCAGGCCGATGTCACCCGAGCCCAGAATAAGCACCCGCTTGCCGACCATATAGCCCTCGATATTCAGATACCGCTGTGCGGTGCCTGCGGTGAATACGCCTGCCGGACGGGTGCCCGGAATGGCGATAGCGCCGCGCGTGCGTTCGCGGCAGCCCATGGCCAGCACGACGGCCTGTGCCTGCAACACTTCATAGCCGCCTGCTGCGGAGACGAGATGAATCTGCTTGTCGGGCGTGATGTCGAGCACCATCGCGTCCAGCCGCACGTCTACACCGGTCTGGCCGACCATATCGATAAAGCGGCCGGCATATTCCGGGCCGGTCAGCTCCTCATTGAAGTAGTGCAGGCCGAAGCCGCTGTGGATGCACTGGTTGAGGATGCCGCCCAGTTCGCGGTCGCGTTCGACAATACAAACCGAGCGGCAGCCGTCCTCCCACGCGGCTTGTGCCGCGCTCAGGCCGGCAGGGCCGCCGCCAATGATGACAAGATCGTAATTCATGCCTGCTCCCCTCCCTTGGTCACGCCGGTGAGAATATAGGTGCCCTCGCCGTCCTGGCAAATGTCCAGCGGATTGCGGCCCAGCTCGCGGGCGAGAATGTCCAGCACGCGTGGACCGCAGAAGCCGCCCTGACAGCGTCCCATGCCCGCTCCGGCGCGGCGCTTGATGCCGTCGATGGAACAGGGCGGGATAGGGGAGTGAATCGCCGCGACAATCTCGCCCTCGGTGATCGTTTCGCAGCGGCAGATGATGCGGCCGTAACGCGCGTCCCTGGCGATAACGGCGGCTTTTTCTGCGTCGGACAGGTCCTTAAAGCGGATTTGCTCGCGTTGGCCGTTCCAATTGACCTTTTTCTCTAAAGAAAGGCCGCTCTTTTCCAGTAGTGCAGCGGCATACTCGCCGATGGCGGGCGCGGCCGACAGGCCGGGGGATTTGATGCCTGCCAGATGCAGCAGATGCGGCATGCCCTTCGCGGGACGAATAATGAAATCCGCTTCGCTGGTATTGGCACGCACACCGGCGAAATTGCGAATGGACTGACGGAAATCCACGCCCGGCACACTTTTGCGACTGGTTTGGACAACCGAATCCATGCCGGAGTGCGTGTTTTCACGGCTGAGCGGACCTTCGACCTCCTGTGCGTTTGGGCCGACAATCAGGTTGCCGTGCACCGTCGGCGCAACCAGCACGCCCTTGCCCGCTGCGGTCGGGCACTGGAAGATGACACGGCTGACCATGTCCCCGCTCGATTTGTCCAGCAGATAGTATTCACCGCGCGAGGGGCGCGCTTCCCATTCGGCAGCGCCCGATGCCATTGCGCTGATTTCATGGCCCCATCCGCCCGCGCAGTTGACTACAAAGCGGCTTTCGCAGTCGCCGGAGGTGGTATGTATCAGGATGGAGTCGCCGCGCTCCTCCAAACCGGTGACTGCGCTGCGCAGACGCAGTTCCACACCGTTGCGCACGGCGACCTCCGCTTGTGCGATGCACAGACCCCACGGGTCGATAATGGCAGCGGAGGGTGCATACAGCGCGGCACGCACGTTTTCTGATAAATTCGGCTCCAGTTCGCGCGCCGCATCACCGTCCAGTATCTGTAGGTCGGGGACACCGTTGCGCTTGCCGTTTTCGTATAAATGCTCCAGACGCACGCGCTCTTCCGCGCTGAAGGCGACAACCAATGAGCCGGTGCGTTTGTATTTGACCGAAAGCGACCGGCAAAGCTGCTCCATGATGGCAGAGCCGCGCACATTGAGCGTTGCCATCAGCGTGCCGTATGCCGGATCGTATCCCGCATGGACCACCGCGCTGTTGGCCTTGGTGGTTCCCATGGCAACGTCGTTTTCCCGTTCCAAAACCAGTACACGCAACCGATATTGTGAAAGCGTGTAAGCCAGAGACGCGCCGATCACACCGCAGCCGATAATCGTTACATCATACATACTTTCATCCCCTCCGTTATGGGTTGCAGAAATAAAAAAGTCAAAACAAACCGCCGTACAACAATTCGTGCACAGGAGCTTGCTTTGACTCATCTCTCCAAGAAAACGAAACCACTTTTGATGGATGAGTCTACTATAACACAGCGTTTTTTTGATTGCAAGAAAAAGATTGCGCTCGCAGCGCTTATATGCGCCATGAATCGACAAATCTGTTTATCACCTCCACTTTATTATATTCGCTTGCATTTTTCAATGGGGAAAAGTGATTTTATCATGCGGTAGAGGGCGGAAGTTTTTGGGATTGAGCCGGTTGCCGTATTCCGTTGGTGTGCTAATAAAGGATAAAACGGAAACGGGCCGGATATCGGAAAAAACATACAGCGCAATCGACAAGCCCGGCAATCCTGTGGTATGATAATAGGGCCTTGGAGAGGTGCATCCGTTGACTTACACGGCATGGAGGTGATACGGTGTGCATGTAATGCTCTGTCTGGATAACAAGGACGGGATACTGTTCAATCATCGGCGGCAGAGTCAGGACCGTATTCTGCGCAGCCATATTCTGTCCCTATGCGGCGCGCGGGGATTATGGCTCAATGCGTATTCTGCCGGACAGTTTACGCAGGAGGAGCACGCCCGTCTGCGGGTTGATGATCGATTTCTCGCGCTGGCTGGGGCGGGAGACTATTGTTTTGTCGAAGATCAGCGGATAGAGCCGTTTTTGGACAAGATAGAGAATATCATTCTTTTCGGCTGGAACCGTGCCTACCCGGCGGACCGGTATTTTGACCGGACGGTACTTCGTCAGGGCTGGACTTTGCGGGAAACGGACGAATTTGTCGGTTACTCGCACGCAAAAATCACAAAGGAAGTTTACGAAAAATGCAAAAAATGATGAAAAAAGTGTTGCCGGTGCTGCTGTGTATGCAGTTCTTGCTCTCCGGCTGCGCAATGCTGCGACCGCAGCAGGCCGTTTCGCTGGAGGATGTTCCGGCATACAGCGGCGAGCCGTATGTGGAGATAGACGGCAACGTGCCGGATTTTCCGGAGGAGGACAAGGCGCCGCAATCGTTTGAAAGCTACGCTCCGCTGGACTTTTTGGGGCGGTGCGGCACGGCCTATGCCTGCATTTCCACTGATCTGATGCCGACCGAGGAGCGCGGCTCGATTGGACAGGTCAAGCCATCCGGCTGGCAGACGGTGAAATATGATTTTGTGGACGGAAAGTATCTGTATAACCGCTGCCATTTGATTGGATATCAGCTGACGGCGGAAAATGCGAATGAGGAGAATTTGATCACCGGCACGCGATATTTAAATGTAGAGGGCATGCTCCCGTTTGAAAATCTGGTGGCGGATTACATCAAAGAGACCGGAAACCATGTATTGTACCGTGTCACACCCATCTTTGAGGGAGATAACCTCGTTGCCTCCGGCGTGCAGATGGAGGCCCTTTCGGTGGAGGACGAGGGGGATGGCATTTGCTATAACGTATATTGCTATAATGTGCAGCCCGGTGTGCAGATTGACTATGCAACCGGAGAGAGCCGCGAGGCAGACGCCGCGCAGACGGATGGGGCGCAAGAGACACAGGAATATGTGCTGAACACCAGTTCCAAGAAAGTCCACCTGCAGGATTGTTCCAGTGTCGCAAGCATCGGAGAAAAGAATAAACAATATTATACCGGAAGCTATGAGGATTTGCTGGAGCAGGGATATTCCCTTTGCGGCAACTGCTTGGGGAAATAGCAAAGGAGTCAGACGGAAAAAGCCGTTTCTCTGCGTCAAAGGCAGAGAAACGGCTTTTGTGGTTTGGTATATGTATTGGTCAGGCAGTCGGTGTCTCACAGTTTTCGTGCTCAATGATTTTGATAAGCAGGACATGCCGGTCGTCGGCATCCTGTACGACAAAATCCAGATTTTTATAGGTAAGCGTTTCTCCCTGCTTGGGGATATGCTCGAGCTGATCGATCATCCAGCCGTTGACCGTAGTATAGGTATCCGCTGCCTCGTCATTCTCATAGCCGAAGTTGGTCAGCACATCCTCGAAATCGGCGGCGCCGCGCGCCAGATATTCATGGTTTCCGGTTTTCCAGCATTGCTCGACAACACGGTCGTGCTCGTCCCAGATTTCCCCGACCAGTTCCTCCAGCACATCCTCCAGCGTTACAATGCCCAGTGTGCCGCCGTATTCATCCGCCACCACGGCGATATGCGATTTGTTTTTTTGCAGCATTTTGAGCAGCTCACCGATTTTCATGGTTTTGGCAACGAAAATCGGGGGCTTGACAATCACGTCAATCGAGCGGTTGGAGGGGGCGACTTCGTTATAGAAGTCCTTCTCATGAATGATGCCGACGATATTGTCGATAGAATCCCGATAAACCGGCAAGCGGGAAAAGCCGGTTTCCTTAAACAGCTTGGCAATGGTTTGATTATCCGTATTCTCCGAGATGCCGACGATATTAACGCGCGGGGTAAAGATTTCCACAACCTCCACGTCGCTAAATTCAATTGCGCTGCGGATAAGATCGCCTTCCTGCTCGTCGATACCGCCTTCGCTTTCGGCTTCATCAACCATGGTCAGCAGTTCCTCTTCCGAGATTGAGGTATCCTCCGCGGTTTTGAAAACCAAGGAGAGCAGCTTTTTCCACTGGACAAACAGAAAGTTGATTGGCGTGAGAATATAGATGAGAACCTGAATGATCGGCGCGGATAAGCGGGCAAACAGTTCCGGCGATTCCTTTGCCAGGGTTTTTGGGGAAATCTCACCGAAAATCAGCACGACAACGGTGGTGACAATGGTGGAGAGGGATGGTCCGGTTTCCTCGCCCGCCCAACGGATAAACAATACCGTTGCAACCGATGCGGACGCAATATTGACGATATTGTTGCCGATGAGGATAGTGGACAGCAATTTATCGTACTGGTCGGCGAGCCGCAGCACCAATGCTGCCCGCTTGTCGCCCTTTTCGGCAAGGCTTTTGATGCGGATGCGGTTAAGAGAGGAAAAAGCGGTCTCCGTAGAGGAGAAAAACGCGGACATAATAAGGCAGGCGATAATAATGATAATACCTACTGATGTGTTCATGTTATGTTCCTTTCGAAGTGTTTTTTAAAGTGCAGTTGTTATCAGCGCTATTCCAAAAAAACTTCGATCGGACGAAACGGTAATCGGCCCGCAGGATCAGGGTCAGACATAGAAACAGGATACCACCTTTCTTTGTAAATCATGACAAGTTAATGCTGTATATTATACAGAGTTTGATGTATTTCGTCAAGATGGCCGTGCCTGGTTTGCCGGCGACAAGCGGGCGCAAGCGTGTTTTTATTTCAGCTTTTCGCTGTTGGCAAAGCGGAAAACGGTCATGAACAGGATTTTGATGTCCAGCAGAAACGTCCAGTTTTCAATGTAATACAGGTCGTGCTCAATGCGCCCCTGAATCGAGGTATCGCCGCGGAAACCGTTGACCTGCGCCCAGCCGGTAATGCCGGGACGGACTTGGTGCTTGACCATGTAAAGTGGGATTTCCTCTTTAAATTGATTGACAAAATAGGGAAGTTCGGGCCGTGGGCCGACCAGACTCATATCCCCTTTGAGCACATTAAAAAATTGCGGCAGCTCGTCGATGGAGAATTTGCGGATGAAAGAGCCGAATTTGGTCTTTCGGGGATCGATGTTGGTGCTCCAGCCGGTGGTTTGCTTGTCATTGACCCGCATGGAGCGGAATTTGTACATATAAAACGTCTTTTTGTTCAGTCCAACCCGTTCCTGCTTAAATAAAATAGGGCCGGGAGAGGATAGCTTGACGCCGACAACCGCAAACAGCATGAGCGGTGAAGTGACCAGAATGAGCAGCAGGGAACCGATGATGTCCATGCCGCGCTTGACAAAAGCGTTTCCGATATTATCCAGCGGGATGTGTCGGATATTGACCAGCGCGATACCCCCGACCTCGTCGTACACCGGATGCGCAGGCATAAAACGACTGTAAAAAGGAATCAGGGAGACCTTGATGCCGTGCTTTTCACTGTTTGAAATGATACCCTGTAAATAGGGATATTCATCGGCCTCCAAAGCGATGACTACTTCATCCGGATTAATCCGGTCGAGCACCTTGGAAAGGGCGTTGTAGTTGCCCAGATAGGAGATGCCGGGCAAACAGTCACGCGGGGCAAGGTAGTGATCGATGGAGAAGCCCAATGTGCGGTCCTGACGGATTGCCTGATAGTAGGTGCGTGCCTGTTCGCCGCATCCGATGAGCAGCACATGCTTGAGATTGTAGCCTTTTTCGCGGAGGGTGCGCAGGATGCGCCGCAAAAACCAGCGCTTGGCGGTGATAAACAGCGTGGCCAAAGCAAAAAAGATAAGCAGCGTCCAGCGGGAAAGGTGAAACTCCTTGAAAACAAAGAAAAATGCCAGCATCAGTCCGAACAGGATGGCATTGCAGCGGAGCAGCAGACTGAATTCGGTTAAAAAGTTTTTGGCACGGAATGAATCATAGAGTCCCATCAAACTGTACAGGAACCACAGAAGAGGGATGATGCAAACGGTAGCATACAGGTAATAAGAAAGCGCAATATGGCCGGGTTCGCCCTGAAAAAGCACAAAGCGGATAAAATAGGCCAGCAGCATGCAGGGAAATAAAAGCAGCACATCGGTCAGCCCATTGATCTGGTTGAGCGTTTTTTGGTTTTCTTTGATCACCGGTCGATCCTCCCAAACAAATGGATTGTTTTTATTTTACCATATCCGACCGCAATATTCTACAGGAGAACCACTCTTAACTTGACAAAAAGTGCGGTATGCGGTAATATTTTAAGCGAATAAAGAACAGGACGCGGGTGGGAAAAATCGCCTGCGTTTTCTTTTGGAGGCGTGTCATTATGCGAGCAAAGGGGAAAGTGCTGTATATTGCCTCGACATTTGGACATCTCGCGTCCTTTCATCAGCCATATTTGCAGTGGTTTACGCTTCAGGGATATGAAGTGCATGCGGCTGCGGGCGGAATGGTATGCAATTTGGATGGAGTGAGCCGCTGCATCTCATTGCCGTTTGAAAAAAGCATGTTTTCTCCGAAAAATCTGGCCGCTGTGTGGGCGTTATATCGACTGATGCGGGCGGAGCGGTATAAAATGATAAGTCTGCATACCGCTCTGGCGGCGTTTTTTGCGCGGCTGGCGGTTGTTCCATTAGGGAAACAACGGCCATGTGTGCTCAATACAGTGCATGGCTATTTGTTTGATGGGAATACGCCGTGGGCCAAGCGTATGCTGCTGCTGGGCGCGGAGCGGATGACGGCACCGGTCACGGATTGGCTGCTGACCATGAATCGGCAGGATGCGGAAATCGCATGCAGGTATCGTCTGGGGAAAAAGCATATGCTGACAAAAGGCATGGGCGTGGATTTCACACGGTTTACGCCGCCCAAACAGAATCAGCGGGGGGAGCTGCGATTGCAGTTGGGACTTAAGCCGTCCGATCTGGTTCTGGTTTATGCGGCAGAGTTTTCCGAGAGAAAAAACCAGAGTATGCTGATAGAGGCGATGCAAAGCCTGCCCGAGCATGTCGTGCTGCTGCTGCCGGGACAGGGAAAAACGCGGGAGGCATGTCGAATGCAGGCGGGAAAAGCCGGGCTGACCGATCGCATACGGTTTCCGGGATTTGTGCGGGACATGGAGAACTGGTACCGTGCATCGGATATCTGCGTGTCATCCAGCCGGATTGAGGGACTGCCCTTCAACGTAATGGAGGCAATGGCTTGCGGTCTGCCGGTTGTTGCCAGCGATATCAAAGGGCATCAGGATTTGGTGTGTGATGAAGAAAATGGTTTGTTATACCCGTTTGGAGACGCGCAGGCATTTGTAAATGCGGTGCAGCGCATGCAGGATGCAAATATGCGGAAACGCATGGGGGAAGCTGCAAGGCGATTCGTGCAGCAGTTCGGTATCACGGAGGTTTTCCCGGAATTGACATCCTTGTATGAAAAGGCGGCAAAAGACTTTCGCTGAAAAGGATTGTATTATATAATAAGGTATCAATGAAAAAAGCGCTGCACATGCGGCAGCGTGAAGGAGGGCACTAATCATGAAGGGAAAAACGGTTCAACCGGTTAAAACAGAGCGATGGTGGCTGTATATCATTGCAGCTATCACGGTATTTTTCATACTGAGCTTTGAAAATAACGGTTCTTATTATACGCAGAAGGTAGTCGGACTGCTGGGGGCGGTGGCCGTGCTATGCGGCCTGCTTTTTGCGGACAAACAGCGTGTCAAACGGCTGCTGACGCCGCCGGCATTTGCGGTGTTTGCGTATATGCTTCTGGCGGGCATTTCGACGCTTTACGCACGTTCCGGTAAATTTGCGATTGCTGAATTTGCTTGTCTGCTGGCAGCGTTTGCCGTATTTATGGTCATTGTGCTGTATGCACAGGACAGCAAAACCGCATTCCGACGTACAGCAGCTGTTTTGGCATGCGCCGCAGCGCCTGTGGGTGTGCTGTCGATTGACGCTGCGTCCAGCAATATTCTGATGCGTCCGTTTCGGGTGCTCATGGAAGCGATTGGAGCGGGCTACGGCGATACCGGTTCGTATTTCTATTCGCGCCTGCATACCATTTTCGGCAATCCGAACACATATGCCGGACTGATGTCGATTGCGTGCCTGCTCTCGTTGTGGCTGGTGCTGACGGCGGAAAGCAGAAAACAGAAAATTCTGTGCACCATTCTGCTGATGATCAATGCGGTATCCTATCTGCTGGCGTTTTCCATGGGTTCGCTTGGTGTGTTTGTGGTGGCTTGTCTGCTCATGCTTGCGCTGAGCCCCAAAGAACAGAGAACCGGCTTTCTCCTGCTGCTGGTGCAGACTGCTGCGGTTGCGTTGGTTGTGGGTGCGGTATCGGTCAAGGGGTTTGGCGATACCGTGACGGGTTCGCCGCTTCCGATCCTGATGCTGGTGCTGGGCTGCGCTGCGGCCTGCGCGCTGGAGGTATGCGTGCGTGATAAGGCATCGGCAGTGCTGTCCGGCAAGGGAAAGATACTGCTTGCCGCCATTGCGGGTATTGTAGTGGTGGTTGTGGTCTATCTGATTGCCGCGCTTTCGGTCACCGGTGCTTATACTTTCGGTACAGAGGGTGACTTCCGACGCACGGCGGATCTCGGTGCGGGAGACTACACCTTGACGATTGAAGCAAGCGCACCGGTAGGCGTGCGTGTTGCCTACAAAAATACCAATAACCTCATCCAGAACAATGAAACCGATGTGGCAAGAGGAACCTCCGATGCGCCGATCACCTTCTCGGTGCCGGAGGACAGCGAATTGGTATTCTTCTATTTTTCCAGTAGCCAGCCGGGCACAACGGTCAGCAGCGCCGCGTATGATGGAACGGAAAGCGGCAGCATCAAGCTGGGCTATAAGCTGCTGCCTGCTTTCATTGCCGACCGTATTCAGGACTTGTCGGCTAACGGCAACGTCGTGCAGCGCCGCGTGTATTGGCAGGATGCCATCAAGCTCTGGCAGACCGCACCGGTCTTTGGCCGTGGACTTGGCGGTTTTGAGAACGGCGTCGTGTCCGTGCAGGATTACTACTATGAAACCAAATACGCCCATAACCATTATGTCGAAGCGTTGTGCGACCTTGGCGTGCTGGGATTGGTGGCATTCCTCGCCGTGCTGGGCACCGCTGTTTGGGCGCTGGTCAAGAGCCGCAAGCAAAAGCCGCTCATGGTGATGCTGCTCGGGGCCTGCGTGGTGCAGATGTTTGGTCAGGCGATCAGTGACGTCACTTGGTCGGTCGGCGGGTGCTTGCCGATGTTCTTGGCAGTGCTGGCGCTGATTACGCTGTATTGCGGCGACTGTCTGCGCATTAAAGTGCCGGAAGGCAGTAAGGGCGGCGCGGTGCGCTGGCCGGTTGCCGCGGTATCGGCTGTATTCATTGTGCTGATTGGTCTGAATCTGATGGCACAGAGTATCTTTTACGGGAATGGCCTGACGCTGGACAAACTGAAAACCTGTGCCAAAATTGACTTGTTTGAGAAAAATGATTATAAGCTGACCTACTTGCTCTCCGGCGGCAATGAGGAGGGGGTGGCGGATCGGTATGCCGCTGATCTGGCGGCGACGGAATCCAACTCCATCACCATCCCGTTGGCACAATATTATGCAGGAACCGGACAGTATACCAAGGCGTTGGATACGCTGGATCAGGGAACGGAATACATGCGCGCAGATAAAGCCGCGTGGCAGCAGATGTTTGATGTGTATGAATCCATCATTGATCCCGTTGGGCAGTTCAACGCAGTGCAGCTCTTCGCGGATGACAGTTATATACAGCGCATGGTGGCAGGGTATGAAAAGCTGCGGCAGGTCAATGCCGAGCAACTGGATGAGGTGTTGCTGACGGCGAAGAACAATGCGTTTTTGAATAAACTGCTGGCAGTGGCCGCGCTGGAGCCATACAATCAGAGCGATGCGCTTAGCATATTCTCTAATTTAGGCTTGGATACGGCAACGGCGCCGGACGTCAATGGTGATGGAGTGCCGGACTGCGCGACGGTGCAGGAAGGCGAGGTTGTCTGGAACGAAGACGGCTCGTTTACGGCGCAAACGGACAGCTTGGTTTTGTTCAGCACTGTGACAATAAATGAAGGATTATATCGCTTGACGATACAGAGCAGCGATAAGACCGGCGCGGTGGAAGGTTATATGGGTGGCAATGCCGTAGCAATTGACGCGGCCACCGGGGAGAGTGCGCCGATACAGGATTTGGGCGGCGCCTTTGAGGGTAATGTGTCCGTGCGCGTGAAAGCGGGTACAACGGTCGACAGAGTGACCTATAACCGCGGATAAAAGCGAATATTGCGGCTGTTGCAATATTACACCCGTGTTACATTCGTGCCGCTTTGCTTGACCCTCAAAAAAACCTGTGGTATTATAATTTCCGAAAAGAGCACAAAGCTCAAAAAATTTAAGGAGGAAAAATCCCATGAAGAATCTTAAAAAGGTTCTCGCACTGGTGCTGGCGTTCGCTTGCGCGTTCACCATGTTCGCTGGTGCGGCATTCACGGATGCGGCTGACATTCAGCAGACCGAAGCCGTAGAAATGCTCTCTGCGTTGGGTGTCATCAATGGTTACACTGATGGCTCTTTCAAGCCCAACGACACGATCTCTCGCGCGGAAGCTGCGAAGATGATCTACACCATCTGGAACGGCGGCAATGACAACGCGTCTGCTTTCGCAGGCAAGTCTGTTTTCACCGACGTTTACTCCGGCCACTGGGCAGAAGGCTACATCAACTTCTGCTACACCAATGGCATCATCAACGGTAAGGGCAACAGCAAGTTCGCTCCGGACGACAAGGTTACCGGCACCGAGCTGGCTAAGATGCTCCTCATCTGCATGGGCTATCAGGCTGACAAGTCTGGCCTGACCGGCACTGGCTACACCCAGCGCACCAACGCTCTGGCTTCCCAGAATGGCCTGTATGACGATGTGACCGCAGCTGTTGGCGAGGCTATGCCGCGTCAGTTCGCTGCTCAGATCATGTACAACGCTCTGGGCGCTGACACTGTTAAGTGGAGCACCGATGCCAATGCGTACGAGAAGGTTACCACCACCGTTATGCTCGGCACTCCGAACAGCGACGGCACCTTCACCTTCCAGACCACCGTTGTAAACGAGACCATGGGCAAGAAGTGCATGGATCTGGTTACCACGAAGGGTGTTCTCCTGACCAAGGTTGGGAAGGAAGACGCTCGTGACACCTACGCTCTGTACATGAGCGGCAGCAACAAGGCAAGCTATACCCGCGTTGTAAACGATTACACCAACCTGGTTGGCCAGAACGTCAACGTTATGTACAAGGATAACGACACCACCAAGGTTTATGGCGTTTACGCAAACGAGGACTCCAAGGTTGTAGCTACTGGCTATGTTGGTCAGCTCGCGGCTGGCTCCAGCAATTCTAAGATTAAGCTGGCTGGCACTGAGTACAACCTGGATGGCAACAATGCTACCAACATGGTTTACGAGCTGAACCGCGACGTAAATACCGTTGCAGTAGCTACCCTGTCCTCTAAGGTTATCAATGATGCTAGCAAGACTCCCAATGTAGACGGCCGCACCCGCAATGCTGCTGCTGGCGAGATCAAGCTGGTTGACAACACCGGCAACGGCAAGGTTGACACCGTAGTATTCACTCCGGTTAAGGTTGGCAAGGTTACGGCTGTTACCAAGACCTCTGTCACCATCGACAACGGTGTTGGCACTGTCAAGTTCGCTGACGATACCATCTATGATGGCATCGCGAAGGGCGACTATGTCCGCGTTATCGCTTCCGATAACACCACCCAGGGCGGCAACCACGTTGAAAAGCTCGACGTTGTGAACGCTAAGGTTGAGGGCGAGCGCTCTGGCTCTAACGAGGTTAAGGTTGACGGCACCTGGTACAAGCTGGCTTACGACGGCGCAAGCTACGTAACCGCTACCACCGGCACGACCTACAACCTGGTTATCGTTGGCAACACCGTTCTGTACGCTGACGAGACCGAAGGCAGCATCGCAAATGTTGCATTTGTAAGCGCTACTGAGGCTCCGGCAACTGTTCTGGGCACCAACAACAAGACTGTTAAGGCTCGTATGTACTTTGCAGACGGCACCGATGCTACGGTTACCATCTCCAAGGAAGCTGGCACTAAGCTGACTGGCGACGTAACCTTTGCTGACAACACCATGGTTACCTACACCAAGCTGTCTGACAACACTTACGATGTTGAGAAGCTGAGCGCTTCCAACCTGGCTGGCTGCAAGACCTTTGTTGCCAATGGCTCCATTGCTTCTGGCGCTACCAGCACGTACTACGACTCCAAGATCAGCGGCTTCTCCATCGCGGACGATGCTGTGATCTTCGTTAAGACGGGCGGTGCCAAGGCTGAGACCAAGGTTCTGACCGGTGCTCAGGTTAAGAGCTGGGATAAGGAAATCAAGGACGCTAGCAATGCTGTAGTTGCCTTCAACACTTCTTATCTGACCGATGAGAGCAATGGCATTGACTACATCAAGGCTGCTACTCTGGTTACTGGCTCTAACATCTCTGTTCCGGGCGCTGCGGACACCTCTTACGCTTACGCAGTAACCGATCAGTACACCACCACCAGCACGCCGAACGGCGAGAAGAAGATCGCTGTTGAGGCTTGGAACGGCACTGAGACCGTTACTCTGTACGCTGATGGCCTGTCCTTCGGCACCACGATCTCTGCTGGCAAGCTGTTCTCCTACAGAGTGAACGGCAGCTACATCGAGGGCGTTACTGTTGCGACTTCCGAAGCTGCAGTACTTGGCTTCGACGGCAAGGCTGAGGGCGAGATCAAGATTCAGGATGCTGGCGTTGCTACTGACAAGACCTACACGCTGGCTAAGGATTGCGTCGTCCTGACTGTTGACGATGCCAAGACCGCAGGCATGGCTGGCGCAGGCCTCGACAGCATCGTTGAGGCAGGCTACAACACTGCTGGCACGAAGCGTCTGGTCAACATCTCTTACCTGCTCGATGGCGACGGCAAGATTGCTGTTATCGTAATCGACGCTGAGAACAACAAGATGGATCCGGAGACTCCGGCTGGTGTCTAATCTCTGATTTAGATATTACGTTATAGTCTCTAAGCAGGAAACCCCCGAGCGAAAGCTCGGGGGTTTTTTGTATCAAACAAGAGCAATATAATTATAAACGACGTTGGAGCGGTTGGATGCCAGGCAGTTATTTGAGCCGCCAACGGTCACTATAAAACCATTTTCGCAAATAGAAAGAACAGGGCCGACCTCACCATAATAATAAGCATTGGAAGTGTCAACCGCAAGTCCACCGAAACAGGCGATTTCGTTTGGTGAATCCATGACACCGTAATTTGTCATGAGCAAAACGGCTTTTGGTGTTTTGCCGATATAGATAACACGGTTTTGAGTATTATCGCCAACATATCTGCCATAAATAACCTCGCATTTTTCCGCAATTTTGGTGGTTTGCGAATGGATCTGCATTTGTAAATTATCGAAAGCGGCCTGACGTCCATCTGTCTCTGCCACCACCGATTGCTCAATTTGTGTGAAATGATCGCGCACATCCTGTGCCAGCTTGTCGTTGGTCACGCTGCCAGAAGGAATGTTGCCAAGCACTGCATCCGAAATCTGGGACTGCACATTTTCGACCGCGCTCTGCACGGTGTCGGCAGGCACACCCGCGGTGCGCTGAAAGCCTAACCCAGCAGCAGCGGTAGTGGCGGTGAGGGAATCACATAACGTGTTATGTGTCTGACGAAGCTCCTCCGGACTGCTGTCAAAATAGGCTTTGAGATCGTTCGGCTGCATATTGGGCTGGTCGGGTAGGGAAGAGATTTTTTTGGTGAAATTCAATAGCTTGTTTTGTGAAAAACTCATGGAAACCTCCTTGCATGGTATGGGTCCGCGCGTGTATCGTGTTACTATACCCACGCGCGGAGCCAAATCCAAATTCTTTCAAGTGCGGGAGACAAGCATACCCATAGAATAGAAGAAAATGCAGAAAAAGCAAGAGCAAAGATTACACTATCGGTTTTTCTTGCATTTTAGCGCGAATATTGTATAATGATAATATCATGCGGCAGAGGTGCAAAGAGGCATCAATGTGCTGCGGCTCCCGCAAACAGGTCTGCATAAAATGGGTAGAAACGGCCCGTGCAAAAGGGGGAGCGAAGCCTGTGCTTCGCTCCTTTTCCTGTTTCATAACAGAGGGGAAGGGGTAATCATATGGAGACGTTCTCCCGCATTGTATCGGCGATTGACAATTGGATTTGGGGCTTGCCAATGATTGTTTTACTGCTTGGTACGCATATTTTTATGACGCTGCGCACCGGCTTCATCCAACGCAAGACATTTACCGGCATTCGCCTGTCCCTGACCAAGGATCCGGATTCTCCGGGGGATGTCAGCCAGTTTCAGGCATTGACAACCGCACTGGCCTCTACCATTGGTACGGGCAACATTGTCGGCGTTGGTACAGCGGTGTTCCTTGGCGGGCCGGGAGCGGTGCTTTGGTGCTGGCTGACCGGTGTGTTTGGCATCGCAACCAAATATGCGGAAAGCCTGATTGCGGTGAAATACCGCGTGCAGACCAAGGACGGACGTATGCAGGGCGGCGCAATGTATGCGCTGGAGCGCGGGTTGCGCTTGAAATGGCTGGGAGTGGCGTTTGCAGCGCTGGCGATGCTGGCCTCGTTCGGTATCGGCTGTGGCACGCAGATCAATGCAATTTCGGAAATTATTCAAGGCAACAGTCCGATTTATATTCCGCCATTGGTTATCGGTGTCGTATTTGCGGCGATTACGGCCGTGGTTATCATCGGTGGTATCCAGTCCATCGCAATTGTTTGTGAAAAGCTGGTGCCGTTTATGGCAGCGTTTTATGTATTCGGCTGTCTGGCGATTTTGTGTATTAACTGGGATTTTATACTGCCGGCCTTGCAGACAATTCTGGTGCTGGCATTTAAGCCGGGCGCAGTGGCAGGCGGATTGGTAGGCGGCGGCCTGCGGCTGGCAATGCAATATGGTGTGGCGCGCGGACTGTTTTCTAACGAGTCTGGTTTGGGTTCTGCGCCGCTGGTTGCAAGTGCTGCGCAGACACGAAATCCGGTGCGACAGGCATTGGTATCCGCAACCGGTACATTCTGGGACACGGTTGTTGTCTGCCTGATGACCGGTTTGGTGTTGGTCACCACCATCATGAAAAACCCTAACATCAATATGGATATGATTGAGGACGGCAGTCAGATGACAACCGCTGCATTTTCGCAGATTCCGGTGCTGGGACCGCTGATTCTGGTTGTCGGTATCATTACATTTGCGTATTCCACGATTTTGGGATGGTCCTATTACGGAGAGCGCTGCTGTGAATACCTGTTCGGACGCAAAGGCATGCTGCCCTATAAGCTGTTGTTCATTCTCGTCATTGTGATAGGGCCGGTATTGTCTCTCGATTTGGTATGGACGATTGCCAATATCCTAAACGCCCTGATGGCAGTGCCAAACCTGATTGCGGTACTGCTGCTATCCGGCGTCATTGCACGGGAAACACGGCACTATCTCAATCATTTAGATGAAAAGGATACCACGGAAATTCCTGTGATCGATAAATAAAAGCAAGTTAGAGAGACAGGCGGCTACAGGGCCATCTGCAAAAGGATGAAGCAAATCGATGATACATTTTCAGAAGGCGAGACCGGGTGCGCATGAGGCGCGGAGACGCCGTCCCGGCAAACACACAGAGGGTTTGCAAGCAGGCAGAATACCATGGCGGCTTGCGGCGGGCTGGAATATTCCATTGGCGGTTTTGCTGGCGTTCGCCATCTGGTTTATGTGTTTAAAAACCATGCCGGTTATTCCTTATACTTTTTTCACCACGCCGCTGTTGGGATTTCTCAACTGGCTGCCTGTATTTTTGGTGTTGGTCGCGCTCACGTTTGCGCTTGGCAACGTATTTGGAGCGTCGGCGGTGACAATGGTTGTATTCGGCGTGTTGAATGTCGCCAATCAGCTTAAAATCGAAGCGCGTGACGACCCGGTTGTGCCGCAGGATTTGACCATGCTGCGGGAGGCATTGACCGCGGCAGGCGGCTATGATCTGCGCATTGATTTGCCGCTCGTAGCGGCTTTTGTCGCGGTGGGCGTCGTTTTGATTGCGACGGCGGTACTGGTGCGAACACGAAAAAGCGGTCGCAGCAGAGTGCTGGTGCGATGCGCCCGTGCTGCGGGCTGCTTGCTCTGCCTGGCCATTTTGGCAGGTTTGACCCTTACGGTATATGCCTCTGCGGATCTGTTCAACGCCTTCCCTTGCACCAATCGTTTTAATATGACGACGGTTTGTCAGGAGACAGGCTTTCATTACACGTTTTTACGCAGCATGACACAGAACAATCTGCAAAAGCCGGAAGGGTTCTCCAAAGCGGAGATCGAGGAGCGCATTGCGCAAACACAAACGACGGCAGCAGAGCCAAAGCCGGTGAATGTGATTTTTGTGATGAGCGAAGCGTTTTGCGATATTACCGATGCGGACGCATTCGCATGGACGGCAGACACCGATCCGCTTAAAAACTATCATGCGGTGCAGCAGTCGGAGCATGCGATTACCGGACGGCTGATTGTACCCAATTATGGAGGCGGTACGGCGAATACCGAGTTTGATGTGTTGACCGGCATGCAGACCGCTATGCTGTCGGACGCAAGCGTGTCATCGTTTCGTGTGCTGCACAAAAATATGAATTCCATTTTCCGGGTTGCTGATGAAAACGGTTGGCAGACGGCGTTTATCCATCCCGGAAAAGCGTGGTTCTACAATCGGCAGAACATCTACAAATGGCTGGGCGCACAGGAAATTGTGTTCGAGGATGTATTTGCCGACGCTACGTATAAGGGCGGGTATGTTTCGGATGAATCGCTGACCGAATATCTGATTGCGGATTTTGAAAATCGGCAGGCGGTCGGTCAGCCGCAGTTTACCTATGTGACTACGATACAGAACCATATGGCCTATACCGAATCCAAATACGGTAAAGCGCGCGACCTGTATCAGCTGCAACTGGCGGAAGAACTACCGGAGGATGCCAAGACTATGCTGACGGTTTATGCGCATGGCCTGCGGGACGCGGACGCAATGCTGGGTGATTTGGTGAGCTATTTTGAGCGGCAGAAAGAACCGGTTCTGCTGATCTGGTATGGCGACCATCTGCCCAGCTTAGGCGATAATTATTTGTGCTATCGCGCGCTTGGCATGGATATGACGGCGGACCGCAGCACACAGGACTGGCTGGACGCGTATGCGCCGCCCTTTGTGATGTGGGCCAATCAGGCGGGCGCGGACGCACTGGAGTTCGATACCTTGGCGGAGCGTCTTGGTATTCCGCAAAACGGGATGCTGAGCGCGAGCTTTCTGGGTGCGGCCGTGCTGGACGCGGTGGGTTGCGGGCAGAGTGACGAGCTGTTCGCCTTTGTAAACGAGCTGCGGCAAGAATGGCCGGTGGTGCAGCGCGGCACGGCGGTGGACGCGCAAGGAAACTATCTGCCTGTACTGGATAACACGGCTGAAGAGGCTGTCAAGGAGTATCAGGATCGAACCTATTACCGCATGAAGTATGAAACCATAGAGTGAAAAAGAGCCGACGGCACAGCCGTCGGCTCTTTTTTTGAGGTAGCGCTATCATGGAATAGCTTATTGCAGCAGCGTGCGATAGGTTTCCGCGCGGTCGGGCTGGCCAACCACGGCGAGAGAAACCTGTTCAAAATCAAATACACGGCGCGCCAACTGGAGCAAGTCATCTGCGGTGACCTTGTCATAAGAGGCAAGCACCTGCTCGACCGCGGCAACCTGTCCGCGTAACAGTTCGCTGCGTCCAATGGTCATCATGCGTGTGCCCGTGCTCTCCAGCCCCATGAGCAGCGTTGTTTTGACCTGTTCACGGCAGCGGGAAAGCTCGTCAGGGGTGGGCCCGTTCTCGCAGAATCGATGCAGCTCGCGCACAATCAGTTCGAGTGCCTTGTGCTCGGTTTCCGCGCCGAGACCGGTGTAAATGGACAGCAGACCAGTATCCAGATGTGGTGTGGTGAAGGTGTAGATTGAATAGCAAAGGCCGTTCTGTTCGCGTACTCCCTGAAACAGGCGCGAGGACATGCCGCCGCCAAGGATGGAGCTGAGCAGGTTCATTGCAAAGCGCTCCTCGGACAGCAGCGACACACCGGGGAACGACAGACACAGGTGGTTCTGTTCGATATCCTTTTCACGCAGCATCAGGCTGGGCTGATAGACCGCGGGAGTGATCTGGTTACGTCCATCGCCTTCCATGTGTGAAAACAACTCGGCAATATAATCCAGATCGTCTTCGGTAAAGTGGCCGGAAACGGCGACAACGGTATCCGCAGGACGGTAATAACGGTGCATATAGTCGTGCATCGCTTCGGAGTTGATGGTTTGCAGGGTTTCCGCCGTGCCGAGAATGGGACGGCCCAGTGCCGAGCTGTCATAGCATTTCTCAAACAGCTTGTCGATGGCGACATCCTCCGGAGAATCCTCGTACATGTCGATTTCCTCCAGTACAACGCCGCGCTCCAAATCAATATCCTCCTGCGCAAAACGCGAATTCATAAACATATCCGCCAAAATGGAGACGCCGGTTTTGAGACGCTTGTCCAGCACTTTCATGTAATAGCAGGTACATTCCTTGTCGGTAAAGGCGTTGGCTTGCCCGCCCAAGGCATCGATGGCGATAGCAATATGTTGGGCGGAACGTTTTTCGGTACCTTTGAAGATCATATGCTCAATAAAATGCGAAATACCGTTCAGCGCGGCCGGTTCATACCGACTGCCATTGCCGACCCAGATGCCAACGGAAGCTGTCCGCACGGTATCCAGCTTTTCCGAAATCAGGCGCACCCCGTTGGGAAGAACACGTTTAACATACATACTGGTTGCTTTCCTCTTTCTGTATCAGTTATAAATAAGGGGGTATGATCGTGGTATCATACCCCCTGTACGGATCATATTGATTTAATAATACACCCGACTGCCGGATTCGTCCAGATAATAACGGTCGCCATCAGAGTCATAATAATCCCCCGTTGCCGGATCATACCGTCCGCCTTCTTCCGCAAGGGAAGCGGGATCGACAGTGCTGCCCGAAGAAGAGGTATCATCTGTGGTGGGAGGTGCGGTCGGCGGTTCATCGTAATCAACGCCGCCCAGAGGCCCATTAGAGGTATCTGTGTCTGTGCCGGAATCAGAAGCAGTCTCGCCGGGGTATACATCGTTATAGATGTATTCATGGATATGGTCGGCGGCTACGTCCAAATCGTAAAGGATGTATTCACTGGAGGCGCCGTAATAATTCCACTCGCTATCCAGCGGGACGCGGGCATGCTCCAGCGTTGGAACACCATTCTTGACAGCGCCAACGATTAACGGAGCGATTTCAGTTGGGTTGAGCGAGGTTGTCACATAGGGGACAATTTTCTGCATCAAGCCGATTAACTCGCTCGCCCCCATGGACTGCACCTTGGTAAACATGGCTTGCAACACAATGCTCTGACGTTCCACACGCGCCCAGTCGTCGCCGGTGCCGCCCTTGCGGATACGGCCATAGCACAGCGCCTGTACGCCGTCAAGCGTTTGCAGGCCGGTTTCTTCCACGCCGGAAAATTCCTTGCCCTGCTCGATGCCGTAATCCCGGATGACACGGTTTAGTTCAAGGAGTTCCGCGGTGGTTTCCACATTGATCTCTACGCCGCCCAGTGCGTCGATGATTTCGACAAGCTGCTCAAAATTCACCGCGATATATTCGGTGATGTCCGTCCCGAAATTCTCGTTGATGGTGCGGATAGCAAGGCTTGGCCCGCCGAGGAAATAGGCGGCATTGAGCTTGTCCTCGCCATGCTCGCTAATATTGACGAGAGAATCACGCATCAGGCTGATGAGCTTAATCTTGCCGCGCGTATTATCCACGGTGACAATCATCATACAGTCTGAATGGCTTTGGGTATCACCCTCACGGGTGTCCAGACCAAACAGCGCAATGTTGGTGATGTTTTCATCCGCCTTGACACCTGCCGCCAGATTCTTTCCGAACAGGGAGGAATCATAGGTGAAGCCGAAAAAGGAACGATAAGCGTACAGGCCAAGGCAGAAAAGGATGGATAAAATGACCAGAACAGTCAGCACACGGACAAGTTTGCGCTGGAAGCGTTTGAGAGACATAGAATCAATCCTGTACAAACTGTGCAAACGACCGTTCGGTCAGCTGATGCACACGCAGCGTGTTGGTATAGTTGACGTGGCCGACCGGCATACCGGCGGTGATGGTGATGATATCGCCCACGCGCAGATCCACAGCGGAAATAGCCGCCTGCTCGGACAGATCATACAGCTCGGTACCGGAGGTGGGACGCTTGGGAACGAGCACGGGGGTAACGCCCCAAGACATGCTCAGACGATGGAAGGTCTTGCCGCTCGGCGTTGCCGCAATGATCGGTGCGCCCGGACGATAGGTGGATACCGCGCGTGCGGTCGAGCCGGACTCGGTAAACGCAACAATGCACTTTGCGCCCAGATCGGCGGTGGTGGAGCAGGTTGCGTGCGAAATGGCCAGCGTCTTGAGGTCGCCCGCAACATTCATGTTCTGGAACTCCAGACGGGTCGCACGACGGCGGTCATAGTGGATGGTCTTTTCGGCATTCTCTGCGATCATGCTCATGGTGCGGACAGTCTCAACCGGATACTTGCCGACCGAGGTCTCGCCGGAAAGCATAATGGCGCTGGTGCCGTCGTAAACAGCGTTTGCAACGTCGGAAACCTCCGCACGGGTCGGACGCGGGTTCTTGGCCATGCTTTCAAGCATCTGGGTTGCGGTCACAACACGCTTGCCGCGGGAGATACAGGTCTTGATGATATTCTTCTGGATTTCCGGCAGCACTTCAAACGGAACCTCTACACCGAGGTCGCCGCGGGCAACCATGACGCCGTTGGCCTCGTCGAGAATCTCCTGAATGTTGTTGACGCCTTCCATGTTTTCGATCTTGCAGATGATTTCAACGTCTTCCTTGCCGTGTGCTTTGAGGATCGCCTTGATGTCGCGCACGTCCTGTGCGGAGCGGGTGAAGGAGGCGGCGATGAAATCAATGCCCTGCTCCAGACCGAACTCGATGTCCTCGCGATCCTTGTCGGACACGAACTGCATATTCAGCTTGATGCCGGGAACATTGATGGACTTGCGGTTGGAAAGCGGGCCGCCGTTGAGCGCGCGGCAGACGATGTCCGTGCCGTCCTTGACTTCGATGACTTCGAAAGCAACCAAACCGTCGTCGATCAGGATGCGCGTGCCGGGCTGTACATCGGTCGGCAAGCCTTCGTAGGTGATGGAGACGATGGTGTTGTCGCCTTCGATGTCGCGGGTGGTCAGGGTAAACTCCTGGCCCTCGACAATTTCAATCTTGCCGTCCTTATACGTCTTGGTGCGGATTTCCGGGCCCTTGGTGTCGAGCATGATGCCGACCGGCATACCCAGTGCTTCGCGCGCTGCCTTGACAGCATCCATACGGGCCTTGTGCTCCTCATGGGAGCCATGGCTGAAATTCATGCGGGCGACGTTCATGCCTGCCTTGATCATTTCGGGAAGAACCGCGTCGGTCGCAGGGCCAAGAGTACAAATAATTTTGGTTTTACGCATCGAAACATATTCCTCTCTGTATCATCGCGTGTGTTAGTCTGACATTTTTTTAACAGCACTATTTTAGCAGTTTTCCAGTCATTTTGCAATCGCTGGGCGCACTGTGATTGCATTTTCATGCTTTTCGACAAAAAAGAAGGCGTGCGTTGCAAACATCTTGTGTTTTATGATATGGTCTTGTATAATAATGAAGTATTCCAGACGGGCTGGGAGATTAAACATGGAAAAAAGCCCGTTTTGGTGGAGAAAAGATTGGCGAAAAAAGTATGCGGCGGCGCGGCCGCTGTAAAAAAGGAGAAGTGCGCAATGGCAAAGCCGGTTTTGGTGATTATGGCCGCGGGTATGGGCTCGCGTTACGGCGGACTGAAGCAGATTGACCCCGTCGGCCCGAACGGGCAGATCATTCTGGATTATTCGATTTATGACGCCCATCGCGCGGGTTTTGAGCGGGTTGTGTTCATTATCCGGCCTGAGCTGCATGAGGCGTTCGAGAAGGCCATCGGCCGTAAGGCACGCCGTTTTATGCAGGTCGATTACGCCTATCAGACGCTGGACAAGCTGCCGGAAGGTTTGCGTGCGCCCGAGGGACGTGAAAAGCCGCTCGGCACGGCACATGCGGTCTGGTGTGCAAGTGAGCTGACGGCGGGCGCGCCGATTGCGGTCATCAATGCGGATGATTTTTACGGTGCGGATGCGTTTCGGAAAATGTATGATTTTCTGTCTGTCGCGCAGGACGATGATAAATACCGGTACTGTATGGTTGGTTATCAGGTTGAAAACACGCTGACTGAAAACGGCACGGTATCGCGCGGCGTGTGTACAGAGGATGAAAACGGTCTGCTGACCGGCATTGTCGAGCGCACCGCGATTTCGCGCACACCGGACGGGCGGATTGTCTACGCAGCGGACGGCGATGCGCCGGCAGGGGAAATCCCGGCGGGCACACCGGTCTCGCTCAATCTGTGGGGCTTTACGCCGTCGTTCCTGCCCACGCTGGAGGAGGGCCTGCGCCGCTTTTTCGCGGAAAGGCTGCCGCAGAACCCGATGAAGGGGGAGTATTATCTGCCGTTTGCCGTGGACGAACTGATTCAGGCGGGCCGTGCGACCGCTCAGGTGCTGACTACCACAGCGCGCTGGTTTGGCGTTACCTATCGGGAGGATAAGCCAACCGTATGCGCCGCCATTGCAGAGATGACCCGGCAGGGCGAATATCCGGCAGATCTGTAAGTGGGAGGAATATAATGGATTTTTCGGCCGAATTTATCGATTTGCGCAATCGGTTGCTGCAGGGATTACATCCTGCGTTTGTGTCCGAGCAAAACACCGAGGTTGCCGGGCGTATCGCGGCGCTGCTGAGCCGGTTTGACGTGACCAGCGAGAAAAAATTGCTGGGGATGATGTCGACGGGAACATCCAGTCATGCCCATGAGTATCGACTGTTGTTTGCTGCGCCTGAATGTAATACAGCGGCACTGGCGGATTGGTGGGACTATGCCAAGCGGGCGGAGCAGGCGCTGGTGCGGCCCGATGCCATGCACGATTACTCTATCGTGTCCGTCATTCTGGCAACGCAGCATGTAGAGCGCGATATGCAGAAGAAAGTGCGCCGGTTGAGCGCAGAGCGGCAGTTTGAGAGCGGCAAGCATGGCTGGTCATCCATACATTTTGCGGTTATCGATTTGGAGGCGCGCAAGATATACACAAATCGTATGGGCGCGCCGCTGAAGAATATTTTACAGCCGATTTTGAGAAAAAACACTTGAAATTTCGCACTTATTGTGCTATAGTATCATGTACGCAAATATAGCGTGCCATATTTTGGCGCGATAACGGAAAGAAAAAACAGTGGAGGAATCGTAATTATGACTACCGCACAAATTGCACTTTCGATTGTAATGATCGTTGCCAGCCTGTTCCTTATTGTTGTGGTCCTGCTGCAGAGCGGCGCACAGCAGGGTCTGGGCGCGATTTCCGGCGGCGCGGAAACCTTTTTCGGCGCAGGCAAGGCGACGGCAGCAGATAAAGTTTTTGCTCGTCTGACTTCGGTGGTGGGCATTGTGTTTGTCATCGCTGCGCTTGTGCTCAATCTGATTCACTGATATGCAAACGGTGCAGCGCGTGCTGCTGCTCGCGTTTGCGGTGCTGGCAGCGCTGACGGTTTTCCAGCAGATGCGGTATGGCATGATTTGCGGCCGCGTTGAAGGAACGGGCGACAAGCAGGCAGATCCCAAGGCGAAAGCATGCCGACGGCGCGCGGTATTGTGCGCGGTCGGGGCGGCGGTGTGTCTGGCTGTCAATATTGCAATTGGCGCTTTGAGCCGGTAAACATTGTCCCGGACTGTGACAGACAATGGATTGATGAAAGTGGTGCGTTGATAAGAGCGCACCACTTTTTTGATGCCTATTTTTGTAAGAGAAAGCGGCTTTGGAGAGGAAAAGTCCAATATTGCTTTCTTTTTTTGTTGGCATATGGTATAATTGTGTCAACATATCTGCTGTTTTTTAACAGCTTATTGAGAGGTTTTTGTGAAATGAGGAAGCAGTCAAATGTCTGCCGCATTCTGGTGGTTGACGGACAGGGCGGCGGCATCGGAGGTCAGCTGGTAAAGCTGCTGCGGAGCTGCCTGCCGGAAAATTGTGAACTGATCGGTGTGGGCACCAATACTTTGGCGACCAATGCGATGCTGAAGGCGGGTGCGGACCACGGTGCAACAGGAGAAAATGCTGTTGTGTTCAATGCCGCGCGTGCGGATGTGATTCTCGGCCCGATCGGTGTCGTGGTGGCCAACGGTATTCTGGGCGAGGTTTCTCCCCGTATGGCAACGGCCATTTCGGGTGCGGAGGTAAAGAAAATACTGATTCCATCCTCCACCTGCGGAATTTATGTCGCGGGGACCGAGGATTGCCGTCTGGAGGAATATCTGCGCCGTGCGGTGCAGGTTGTGATGCAGGTCATCGCGGAATGAGTGCAGAGAATGATCAGGCGCTGCTGCTGGCACATCGCGCGCGGTATCCGCTGATGGAGGCGCAGGACTGCGTAAAGCTGCTCTATCAAAGCGAGTTTGGCCCAACACATTTGGGTGAAACCATAGAAATGTTGACCGATGGCATCGCAGAGGAATGGAAAGCGGTGCCGGAAACCGCGTTGCCGCTCAAACCGGAAAGAATTGGCGGCGGATTGTGTCGGTTTCCGCTGCGGCCCGGCGCGTTTCGTCAGGAGGCGGCGCGGCTGCTTGCCGGATTGATACAGCAAACCGCGCTGCATTGCGGAGGAAAGCCCGAGCGTTTGCGGCAGCGGCTGGAGCGGCTCAGCGCCGTGCAGCCAGATTTGCGCCGATGGCTGGCGGAAACGGCACGGGACTACGCTTCTCCGGTTCGGCATAGCGCGCGGTTTCGGGCGGCGTATCAGCCGCATTATCGGCTGCTGCGGCAGGAATATGCCGGATATTTTCCGCTTTTGCTGTCAATTGTGCAGGAAATGCAGAAAAAGCGTCCGCTTATCATCGCCATTGACGGTTGCTGCGGCAGCGGCAAAACACAGCTGGCCGCGCTTTTGCAGAAATTGTTCCCGTGTCGGGTGTTTCATACCGACCATTACTATCTTCCGATGCTAAGACGTGCGGCGGACTGGCAGGAAAAACCTGCCGGCAATATGGATTTGGAACGGTTGTGGACAGAAGTCATACAGCCGGCGCAGAGGGGTGCAACGGTATACCAGCGTATATTCAACTGCGCAGCACAGCATCTGGCGCAGCCGCAGGCTGTGGCACCGTCTCCGCTCACCGTAGTGGAGGGGAGTTATTCCCTGCATCCGCAGCTGGCCGATGCCTATGACATGCGTATTTTCCTGACCTGTGCGGAGAAAGAGCAGAAAACACGGCTGCAAGCGCGGGAAGGAACTCATTATGAGATGTTCGAACGTGTTTGGATACCGATGGAGAAGCGGTACCATGCCAAGTGCGATCCGCTTTCGTATCATCCGATGGTGATAGACACCAGTTCGTTTTTTGGAGAATCATTCGATTCTCTGTCTATATAAATTGATTTTGCTGCCAAGAAGGCGGTTTATGTTCCCCGGCACCTCCTGAAAAAAGCCATGAAGGCTGTGCTGTTTCAGAAGAAGCGGCTTGGAAAGACTTTTGAAGGAGTGTTTTTATCATGCAAAAATCCATTCATAATCTGGTTTTGGCTGCATTGTTTCTGGCATTGGGACTGATTCTTCCGTTTTTTACCGGACAGATTCCGCAGATTGGAAGCATGCTGCTGCCAATGCACATTCCGGTACTCATCTGCGGTCTCATCTGCGGCTGGCAGTATGGCGCGATCATCGGCTTTATTTTGCCGCTGCTGCGCTATGTGCTCTTTGGCATGCCGCCGATTTTCCCGACCGGCATTGCGATGTCGTTTGAACTGGCGACCTACGGTTTGGTGGTTGGTGCGCTGTATGCACATTCCCGCTGGAAGTGTATCTTTGCGCTTTACCGGTCGCTGCTTGTTGCGATGGTGGTGGGTCGCATCATATGGGGTGTGACGGAGGTTGTGCTGCAAGGCTTGGGTGGTCAGGCATTCACATGGCAGTTGTTCCTGAGTGGTGCGCTGTTGACTGCGATTCCCGGTATCGTTCTGCAGCTGGTACTCATTCCGGCATTGATGATTGCATTGGATCGCACCGGCTTGGTTCGTTTTTCTAAAAAAGCCGCGGCGGATGCAGTATGATGGTTTGATGGAATAAAATTGATGAAACAGCAAAGAAAAGCGGCGCTTTCATGAAGAAAGCGCCGCTTTTTCACTATTACACGCAAGTTTGCAGCAGAATGGAGACATTTGCCCCACGCCAGTAATATGTAACGGTTTTGCCGCCTGCGATCAATTGCGCATGTGCGGTAAAGTCGCGCACAGAAAAATGATAGACAGCAGCCTGATATTTCGCAAGGTAGCATCGAACCACTTATGCTGTAAAAATGACCATCTATCAACAAAGAGTGGAAATCCCTGTTGGTTTTTCTTATACTATATTTGAGACAAGAGGTGGGAAAATGCAAATTGAAATCAAGATTGATGATAGCTGCAAGGAAACCAAAGTGATTGTAGTTACTGATAAGATAACCGATGAAATAAACGCACTTGTAAAAAAACTCGCCGAGGATACCACGCAATTTCTTGCAGGGTTTCAAGGAGATACATTGAAAATTTTGGACCAGCAAGAAATTTTGCGTATTTATACAGCAAACGGCAAGGTATTTGCAGTGACGGATTGTGGAGAATATCAGCTGCGGTTGCGATTATATGAGCTTGAAGAGCGGCTTGATAGAATAAGTTTCGTTCGCATATCCAATTCTGAAATTATTAATCTTAAAAAGGTCAAGAAATTTGATTTAAATTACACTGGAACGATTTGTGTTTTCTTGACGAATGGTACGGTTACTTATGTTTCAAGGCGATATGTTTCAAAAATTAAGCAAGTGTTAGGGATATGAGGTGCATGATATGAAGAAAAAAATAGCTATCAGATGTCTGCTTGGAGCGCCGATTGGTTTAGCAATTAGCACCGCTATCGCAATCGCCATTTCATTGGTCATAGGCGATGGACGCTTTTATCCGGTTGTTCCGGAATTGATTGCAAGCTGTGGAACGGAAATCAATGCGGTTTTGTTACAATCTGTTTGCTCTGTATTGTATGGTGCGGCGTGGGCTGGCGCCTCTGTGATTTGGGAGATAGATGATTGGAGTATTCTCCATCAAACGGCTGCGCACCTGATAATATGTTCCCTTGCAACCTTTCCGATGGCATACTTTATGCGTTGGATGGAACATAGCATTGGAGGTGTTTTGATTTATTTTTCCATTTTCTTTGCAATTTATTTCCTGATATGGATTTCTCAATATCTGTCTATCAAAAAGCGTTTGCAGCAGATAAATAGAAAAGTTGCGCAGAACAATTGTGTGGAGAAGTAAGCAAACCAAACGAGCAGAAAATTCACACGATTCAGTCAAAGGCAATATTTGCTCTTATGGAAGTTTTTGCTCCAGTAAAGGCCGTACACCCTCCCACTCGCTCTGATGCAGGCAGCACAGACTTTCGTATGGAACGGTCTGCGCACTGCCATCTACACGGCAAGCGGGCAAGTCATGTGGAGTGTCATGCGCGGCGGCGAAATCGCAAAGCGCGACGAAAACCATATCCGCGACCTCGCAGCCGGGGGAAAAAGGCGGAATACCGTCCATACGGGTGAGAAAAGCGAAGGCAAGCTCGTCATCAAAGCCGCCGTCCTCGCCCCGTGCATACTGTTGGCGATAGCTGCCTGCCGGAAGGATATCCTCCGGACTTAGCATAAGCCCGATTTCCTCCCGTGCTTCGCGCAGTATGGCGGTTTCCGGCGTTTCGCCCGGGTCGATATGTCCGGTGGCGGACAAATCGAAACCACCGGGATAAAGCGGGCGGTCAAACTGGCGCTGCTGCAGCCACAGACCGGGGATGCCGTCCCGCATACCGATGGTCCAAAGGTGACAGACATGGTGATACAGCCCTTGTGCGTGCACGACCGCGCGCGGCCGCTCGCCGCAGGCGCGTCCGTCTGCATCGTAGACGGTCAGCAGCTCGCCTCCGCTTTGCGCTTGGATCAGCGTCTGCTTCTGCGCGCGGGGGAGACGCTTGATTTCCGCTTCACGCCGCATCGCCTCGCTTTGCGTGGGGAAAATCTCACTATACACCAGTGTGACCGGACCACGGCCGCGGGTATATTTAGCGCCCTTGCCGCTGTTGTGCGCGGCTAAACGAGCGGTCAGATCATTGGTCCAGCCGCAATACAGTGTGTCATCCGCACAGCGTAGAATATAGGTGTAATTGCTCATTGATGCGAGCGGATATCCCGCTGGGCGACGACCTTGCAGCCCTTGCTGCAAATCAGGGCGCGCACCTTGTCGTGACTTTTTTCGCTGCTGCCGCTGGCCGAGACAAGCAGCACCTCTACCTCTTTGCCGGAAGGCAGAAGATTGACCATGGTGTTAAACGGCGGGGCGGGGAAACCGGCCCAGACCGGCGCCATCAGGACAATCCTTTCGTAGCCGGACAGGTCGAGCGCCCGTTGCAGCGGCACGCTTTTCTGCCGGATGGCGGCAGGGCAGCCGCGTGTGACGGCGGTCAGCGGATTGTATTTTTTTACGGGTACGGCTTCCAGCAGGTCCGCGCCGCGCGCGTTGGCTTCCGCGCGGGCAAAGGACCGCGTTGCGCCGCCCTGAGAGAAATAAACAACGGCGGTTTTCATGCGATGCACTCTCCTTGTTGCTATCAGGTGATCATAGGAACTATTCTTAGTATACCACAAAAAAGAAAGCAGCGGACGTATAATCCGCTGCTTTTTTGTCTGTTATTCTGTGCTTTCCGGCCTTTGTCCCGCAGCGTCGCGCCCGGTTTTCCGATTTTTGTACAGGCGGTTGCCGATGAAATAGCCAATTGAAGCGCATACGATGGCGCATATATTGGCATCCGGCGGATGAAAGCCTGCTATGCCGACCAGTCCGGAAATCAGATATCCCCCTGCCACACCCAGTGCGGTACAGTGGAAGCCCACGCGCGGCATGCCAAAAATCCGTACATCGGCGGGATCGCTATCCGCCTCTTCGGCTGGCTCTTCCTCGGTGACATCATCTGGCCTTTCGATCATTGCCTCGCTGTCAGTTGCTGCGGACAGGGCGACTTGATCGGTTTCCGACGGTTGTGCAACGGTTTGCATGGATTCGGTCTGTTCTGCGGTCAGCGGCTTGTGGTTTTCACTCATAAGGGGGCACATCCTCTCGTTGGGGAGGGGTTTTACTGGACGTTGCTCTGCGTCGGGATGATAATGGCAGCAAGGATATAGGCTAAAATACCGGTTCCGCCGAAACAGCAGAGAAAAGCCCAGGCAAGGCGAATCAGCGTTGAGTCGAGACCGAAATATTCAGCAATGCCCGCGCATACGCCGCACAGCATGCGGTCGGATTCGCTGCGGTACAGTTTCTTGCCATTCATAGTAAAAACTCCTTTTCTTCTATCATACGTTGTTTTGGAGGGTTCGTCAAGGGGGCGACGAATAAAGGCGCCAATTGCTCAAAATCTCTATGGGCATCGGGTTGGCATCCTCCAAAAGCGGATGGAGCATGATGTGCGTCCGGTCAGTCGAACCACCAGTCGGGGTCAAAGACATCCAGAGCATCATCGACAACATCGTCAACCGTATCGCCTATCCAGTCACCCGGATGATCCTCAAACCAACCGGAATGCCAGCCGTGTTCATTTTTCCATGTGTAATAATGCCACCGGCTTTGTATGCCATACGTAAGGTCGCGCAGGCTTTCGGTAACGGGATGCAGCACACCATTATAATAGGAGCCGTACAACCGTCCGCCGGCGGCCCAGCCGCCCAGCATCATGCAGCCGCCAACCACCAGTACAGCGCAGCAGGCAAGAGCGAGTTTCTTCATTTTGTGTCACCTCCGTTTTTATGGGTGCGGCCACGCCATTTGTCGATGGGCCATCGAAGTAGGGCCACAAAAGCGCGAAACAGGGGAGGCACGAACAGAATACACAGCTTGATGATCAAAAGTGAAAGCAGAACACCCAGCGCGAACAGCGCAAGACCGCAGCCGAGGGTCATAACCGCACTGGCCGGCATGCTCCATAGGACAAAGGACATGCCGCATAGGATGACGCCCGCCGCCAGCAGGCAGAGCGGAACGACCACGGCGAATGCCAATACCATTAGCACAATGGACAGAACAACGCCGAACACGGTGACAATCAGGCCGATGAGCACGCCGGCGAGCGGGATGCCGATTGGAATGGCCAGCAGCACCAGCACAACCAGCAGCCACGGATTGATGCCGTTCCAGCGGCGCTTTTTTTGCTGCGGCGCGGCATTGTCCGATGCGGGCGGCACGGGCGTGACTTCCCGATAATCCGCAAGGATCTGCCCGGCTACTTTTTCCGGCGCGCCCAGATCGGCAATCACTTTCTCTTCATTTTCCGGGCCTGCGTCGTCAAAATATTCCTCATAATAGCGCAGGGCGCTGGCGCGTTCTTCCTCGGGCAGGACGGAAAGCGCACGCCGCAGCGCCGCCATATACTCAGTTCTGTTCATTGGTGATTTCCTCCAAAAAAGATCGCGTCGATTCCATTTCGGTAATTTTGCCAGTCGATACGGTGCTGGCGGAGCTGGACGCGTCCGTGTTCGGTAATTTTGTAATAGCGTCGGTTGCGTCCGGCAAAGGCCTCGTCGTAGGTTGACAGATAGCCGTCCTTTTGCAGGCGACGCAGTACCGGATACAGGGTTGATTCGGAAATTTCCAGCACTTTTTGCACATCCTGTGTGATGCGGTAGCCATAAGTGCTCTCCCGCTCGACCACTGCAAGCACGATTCCGTCGAGCAGGGAGGAGGCGATCGGGTATGACATGGGATACCACCTCTCTTTTGTGTTTGCAATAATATTATATGATATATAATATAGGTCGTCAACTGATATTTCAAAAAATAGTGTGAAGGAATTGTAAATTTTGTAGAAATGATGCGCGGAAAAGCGTGGTTCCGCATTGTATTTGCGCATCAAATGACGTATAATGTTATCTGAATGAGTAGAAGGCAACAACGAGAAGGGGCGAAACAGGAAAAAATGAAACTGGCTGTATTATTTGGCGGCATTTCAAGCGAGCACGATATTTCGTGTCTGTCCGCTGCGTCCATTCTGCGCAATTTGGACAAAAACAAATATGAGATTTACGCGGTCGGCATCACGCAGGAGGGCAAATGGTTTTACTGCCCGACCTGCGATCCCGACCGCGTTGAAAACGGTTCATGGGAGCGCATGACAGATAAAGTGCCGGCGGTGATCTCGCCGGACCGCGGCGTACATGGCCTGATGCTGCTGCATGAGGGCAAGACAGAGATGGTACATCTGGACTGCGTGTTCCCGGTGCTGCACGGCGTCGGGGGCGAGGACGGCACGATGCAGGGCCTGCTGGAGCTGGCGGGCATCCCATATGTGGGCTGCGGCGTAGCGGCAAGCGCCAATTCGATGGATAAATCCATCACCAAGGCGATTGTGGAGACAACCGGCGTACGGCAGGCAGGATATTTCCTCGCGCTGCGGCAGGATTTTGAGCGCGACGCGGAAGGCGTGGTCCGTGCGGCAGCTGAGGCGCTCGGCGCGTTCCCGGTGTTTGTCAAGCCCTGCTCGCAAGGCTCGTCAGTCGGCGTTGCCAAGGCGGGCGACATGCTGGAGCTTGCCGCAGGTTTGACCGAGGCGTTCAAGCTGGACAGCAAGGTGCTGGTCGAGGAGTTTATCGACGGCCATGAAGTCGAGTGCGCGGTGCTGGGCAACCAGCATCCGGTGGCCTCTACCGTGGGCGAGATTGCGCCCACACAGGCGTTCTATACTTTTGACGCCAAGTATAAGGATGAAAGCTCCAAACTGTACATCCCGGCCCATATCACCGAGACACAGATGGAAACCGTTCGGCATAACGCGCTGCGCGTGTATGCCGCGCTCGGCTGCCGTGGTCTGTCCCGCGTGGACTTTTTTGTCACCCATGCGGACGGCGAGGTCGTGTTCAATGAGCTGAACTCCATTCCGGGCTTTACCTCTATCAGTATGTATCCCAAGCTGTTTGATTACGAGGGTCTGCACTATCCTGCCCTGCTGGACCGTCTGATCGAACTGGCGCTGGAGGAACATCATGGATAATCGCGCGATTGGCGTGTTTGATTCCGGTCTGGGCGGTTTGACCGCGGTGCGGCGGCTGCACGCGCTGATGCCGCGGGAGAATATCATCTATTTCGGCGATACCGGCCGCGTGCCGTATGGTACGCGCGGACGGGATACCATCATTAAATATGCGCGGCAGGACGTTGCGTTTCTGCGGCAGTTTGACCTGAAAGCCATTATCATCGCGTGCAACACGGTGTCGTCGGTCGCGCTCGACCTGCTCGACCGGGAAAATGACATTCCGATTATCGGTACGGTCGAACCCGCGTGCCGCCGCGCGATGACGATGACGCAAAACGGCAGGGTCGGTGTGATTGGTACGGCGGCGACCGTGCGGTCGGGTGCGTATGAGCGCTACCTGCACCACGCGGACGGCAGCCTGACGCTGTATACCCAGCCCTGTCCGCTGTTTGTGCCGCTGGTCGAGAATGGTCGGGTGCAGCGCGGGGATGTGGTGATCGAAACGGTCGTGGCAGAGTATCTCGCGCCGCTCAAAGACGCGGGCGTGGATACATTGATTTTGGGCTGCACGCACTATCCGCTGCTCGAGGACGTAATCGGGGACTTTATGGGCCCGGATGTGACGCTCATCGACTCGGGCGCGGAGGCGGCAAACCTCGCCTCGACCCGGTTTGACCCCGCCGGAGGACCGGGCGAGACCCGATATTTCGTCTCGGATGATCCGGATGGGTTTGACCAGCTTGCGGGCCTGTTTTTGCAGGAGCAGATCGACGCGGGCGCGGGATTGGTTGATATTTCAAGCTACTGAAAACGGCATGGACGGAGAACAAGCAATGAAAAAGGACGTTTGGCTGTCGATTTACTCCAAACAGCAGTTTGCCGACTGCGATGAGGAGCGAATCAACTTGGTAACCGCCGCAACACTGTACGAGCGCGGCGGCAAATATTATATCGCCTATGAGGAGAGCGAGCTGACCGGGCTGGAAGGCACCAAGACCACGGTCAAGCTGGACGGTAAGACGGTCGCGCTGATCCGCACAGGCGCATACCCTTCGCACATGCTGTTTGCCGAGGATGAGCGGCATGTTGGATTGTATCAGACACCGGTTGGCGCGGAGATGACGGTTTCCACCCACACCTCGCGTGTGCGCAATACCGTGGGGGAAAACGGCGGCGAGCTGGTGATTGATTATACGGTGGAAGTGGATCATTCGCTGATGGGCGAGCACCATTTTGAAATGGTGGTATCCACGCAGCCGATACAGGTTTGATAAAAATAAACGGAGAGTGAACAGATGAACGCATATGAATTTGCGCGTGCCGAGGCAACCCGTGTGGTTGAGGCGGCTTATCATAAAGCGGTGGCGGCGGGTGTGCTGCCCGAGGGCGATATTCCGCCCGTTGCGGTCGAGACCCCGAAGGATGCTTCCAACGGCGACTGGGCATCCACCTTCGCCATGCAGTGCGCCAAGCCCTTGCGCATGGCGCCCCGCAAAATTGCCGAGGCGATTGTAGACAACCTTGATTTGTCGGGCAGCTGCTTTGACACGGTGGACATCGCGGGGCCCGGATTTATGAATTTTACGCTGGGCCAGAGCTGGTATGAAAAGGCCGTCAAGGGCGTGTTTGAAATGGGCGATAAGTACGGCCGCAGCCAGACCAAAACCCCGGAAAAGGTCATGATCGAGTTTGTGTCCGCCAATCCCACAGGCCCGATGCACATGGGTAACGCGCGCGGCGGCGTGCTGGGCGACTGTCTCGCATCCGTGCTGGACTGGTCGGGCAACGATGTCACGCGCGAGTTTTATATCAACGACGCGGGCAATCAGGTTGATAAGTTTGCCCATTCGGTCGAGGGCCGCTATATTCAGGAAATCCGTGGCGAGGATGCCATCGAGTTCGACCCGTCGTGGTATCAGGGCGACGATATCAAGGCGCTGGCGCATGACCTTGTCGAGCAGTACGGCGACAGCCTGATGGACAAAACGCCGGAAGAGCGTTTTGCCATCATCGAGGGCTACGGTCTGCCGACCAACATTGCGCGCATGGAGCGCGATCTGAAGCGCTATAAGATCAATTATGATGTCTGGTTCCGCGAGAGCGAGCTGCATGAGAGCGGCTACGTCAAGGAAACCATGGATCTCTTAACCGAAAAGGGCGCGACCTATGAAACCGAGGACGGTGCGCTCTGGCTGCGTTCGACGGATTTCGGCTGCGATAAGGATGATGTGCTGCGCCGCGCCAATGGTTTTTATACCTATTTTGCGGCGGATATCGCTTATCACCGCAATAAGTTTGAAAAGCGCGGCTTTGACCGTGTCATCAATATCTGGGGCGCGGACCATCACGGCCACGTCAAGCGTTTGCAGTGCGCGCTCGACGCGCTGGGTTTGGACGGTTCGCACCGTCTGGAAATCGTGCTCATGCAGCTGGTGCGCATGATGCAGGGCGGCGAGGTTGTCCGTATGTCCAAGCGCACGGGCAAAAGTCTGACCTTAACCGATCTGCTGGACGAAATCCCGGTCGACGCGGCGCGTTTCTTCTTTAATTCCCGCGCGGCGGAGACGCAGATGGAGTTTGACCTCGACCTTGCGGTCAAGCAGGATTCGGATAATCCGCTGTATTATGTGCAGTATGCGCATGCGCGCATCTGCTCGGTCATCAAGAACTGCACCGAGGACGGCATGGCCATGCCTGACACGGCAAGCGTCGACCTCTCTGTGCTGACCGGCGCGGATGAGCGTCAGCTGGTCAAGACGATTGCACAATTCCCCGAGGAAATTGTGCAGGCGGCGGTCAGCCGAGATCCGTCGCGGCTGAATAAGTATGCTGTGGCGCTGGCGCAGCAGTTCCATCATTTCTATAACGCCTGCCGCATCAAGTGCGATGATGAAAAGCTGTGCGCAGCACGCTTGACGTTGTGCCTTGCCGCCCGTCAGACCATTGCCAACGCACTGGGACTGATTGGTGTGGACGCACCGGAGAGCATGTAAGATAAAGATATGAAACGGTGTTTTGCCCTCTGAACAAGGGAGAGAATCAATGAAAAAGATTGCAAAAAAGTTGGTTGCCCTGACGCTTGCAGCGGCGACGCTGACCGTATCCGCAGGAGCGGTCACACCGGACGGACAAAGCGAAACCTGGTTTGACGGCGTTTGGTCGCTGATTGACAGCTTTGGGTTGAAAGCGGAAGATAACCCGTATATCCTGCAAAACTATATCAATAAGTACTTGCAGGACCATCCGGAGGAAATGTATAACGTCATTAACGATATTCTGTCGCTGCTCGATACCCATTCCATGTATCTGTCGAGCGAGGAATATTCGGAGGGCTTTGCCACGCTCGAGGGCTTTGTCGGCATTGGCGTGGGAATCCAGCAAGGCTCGGGCGGTGTGCTGGTCAGCGAGGTGATGCGCTACTCCGCAGCGGAGGAGGCAGGCCTGCAAATCGGGGACCTTATCATCGCGGTGGACGGCAAGGATACCACACAGATGACACACCCGGAAGTGGCCGAGCTGCTGCGCGGAAAAGAAGGCACCAGCGTAGCCGTCACGGTGCGGCGGCAAGGCCGCGAGCTGACCATTACCTGCGTGCGGCGGCAGGTCAATCAGGTCTATGTATCCAGCCAGACCATGGCGGACGGCGTGGAGTATATTAAGGTCAGCGCAATGGGCTCGCAGAACGATTGGGAGGCCTTTTCGGAGACTTGGGAAGGGCTGGACGAAAAGAATACGCGTGCGGTCATTTTGGATTTGCGCGGTAACGGCGGCGGCGTGATCGATATTGCGCTGCAAATGGCGGATGCCATGACGCAAGATGCAAATGTGTATCTGGCCGGTGTGCACTGGCGCGAGGATATGGGCGGTTTGCAGGAGCATTATTCCACCGGAGGCGGCCTGCCGCTGAATAAAATTGTCGTGCTTGTGGATGGTGGCACGGCTTCGGCAGCCGAGCTGCTGGCGGGCAGCCTGCAGGATAACGGCGTGGCCACGCTGGTCGGTGAAACGACCTACGGTAAGGGGCAGGGCCAGTACCATCTGGAACTGCTCAACGGCGACAAGCTGGTTATCACCACGCTTGAGTTGGAATTGCCCAAACAGGGCTGCTGGGAGGGCGTCGGCCTGACGCCGGATGTGATGCTGGAGAATCGCACGGTGACAGTCAATGCCGCGCGATTGACGCCGCTCGATACGACGGAACCCCTGCGCTTTGGTATGCAGTCGGACAACGTCTACGCTATGACCGAGCGGCTGGTGCTGCTGGGGTTGCTGGACGAGGCCACCAATACATTTGACGGTAAGGTGACAGGTGCGGTGCAGTCCTTCCTTGCAAGCTACGATATGGAGCCTGGCCTGTATGCCTCGGCCGAAATGCTGCAAGCGCTGGACGAGGCGATGCAGACGCTGGACGGACAGACCTATGAACTGGATGAGCAGCTGCTTACCGCGCTGGAACTGTGCAAGCTGGCAGCAGCGGAGCCGCAGCAATATACCGCGCTGCCGGATGGCAGCTGGAAGAAAAACTAATTGGACGGGATTCTTCTTGGGAGGAAAATAACATTGGATATTCCTTTATGCCCGATGGAACATCAACCGCAGATTCTGTTGACCGATCCGGCGGCCTTGCCGCTCTGCCGGCAGCAGCCTGAGCGTTTTGCGGGCGCGATTGCGCCAAATGGAGAAACCTGTGCGGTCTGGGCGCAAAGCCTTGCGCCTTTGCCGGTCGGCCTGACACTGGATTGTCCGCCCGTTCCGGACGCGGAAGAATGCGGACGGCCGGTCACGATGGCGTACATGAAGCAGTGCAAGCAGGCGTTTCGTCCGCTGCTGCATGATGATGCAGCGTTTTACTACCTGCGCGGGGCGCAAACCTTTGCGGCGCTGCGCGCGGCAGTGCTGGCGCTGGGGGATCTGTGCGGCCGTACGGTGATTGCGGAGCTGCTGATAGACGATGACGAAGGCCGCCTGTCCGACGGTACGGATGTGCGCGCGGCGGTGGGCGTATTGCAGCGCATCGGTGTGACAACGGTCATTTTGACCGCGCATGATCCGCAGTCGATTACCGAAGCGCTGGATATGACGGCGCCGTATGCCCGTTTGTCGCTTGGTGTATGCGTACATTCCGCATGGCTGCGCGCGCAGACCACGCTGTATAATACGGAAATTTTTCTGCCGGCGGAGCATGACGATACCGCACGGCTGCTGGCGGCAATCGACTCCCATACGGGCGGCGCGGTGGTCGAGCGCGACCATGATGATTTCATCCTGGCGCCGGACGGCAAAAACGCGCATTTCATTGACCCGACGATCGATATATCGGATGAGATCGAGTGCGGGCCGCGGTTGGAGGAGGCGCTGATTGCGGCGGAGGATGATGCTGGTGCGCTCAAGCTGGTGCTCGAAACCGAGGATGATGTGATCGCGCTGGAGGAATACTGGTATATGATTTCCCGACCGCTGTGCCTGTGCGCAGAGTCGGCTGAGTTGCTCGAGCAGGGGCTGCGGGTATACCCGGGGCTGGCGCTGTATGATGGGACATGGGAGCAGCCGGAAGAGGTTGTGCACTATCTGGAACAAAAATATGGTTTGATTCGTTTATAAGATTTGGGCTGAAGGAAAAGAGCGCGGCGGCGCTGAATATATGTGGAGGAATGCAATGGACTGGAAGGAAGTCACGATTTACACGACCACAGCCGGAATCGGCCCGGTCGAGGCGCTTCTGGAGGATAACGGCGTAGAGGGCTATGTGCTCGAGGACGCCGCTGATTTTGAAGAATTTTTGAAGGATACCGAAATCTACTGGGATTACGTGGATGAAGATTTGGTGCGCGAAAAACGCGCGCAGGAAACCTGTCTGAAAATTTATCTGTCGGATGACGAGGACGGCGCAAAGCAATATGCCGCCATTTGTGCGGCGCTGGAAAATCTAAAAGCGCGCGACGAGGAGCACGCATGGGGCCGTTTGTGTACCGAAACCGCCCTCACCCGTCAGGAGGACTGGGAATGGGGCTGGAAGCAGTATTTCAAGCCGTTCCCGGTAGGCGAAACCTTTATGATCAAGCCTTCGTGGGAGACGGTAGACGATGCGCAGGGGAGAAAAATTCTGGAAATTGACCCTGCCTCCTCCTTCGGTACGGGTAGCCACGATACCACGCAGCTGTGTATGGCGGCGCTGGAAAAGCTTGTCCGACCGGGCGATACGCTGCTCGATATGGGAACCGGGTCGGGGATTCTGGCAATTGCGGCGGCGATGCTGGGCGCGGACGTTAAAACCGTGGTGGATATTGATGAGAACTGTTTGAAAACCGCACAGGAAAACGCGGAGAAAAATCATGTTTCCATTGGCATCGGCTTATGCGGCGATGCGCTGCGCAGCCCGCAGCTTGCGCAGGAAATCGGTGCGGGCTACAATATTATCGTGGCCAATATCGTGGCTGACGTCATCATCGGCATGGCGCCGATGTTTGCGGACAAGCTGGCGCCGGGCGGACATCTGATTTGCTCGGGTATTCTCAACGAGCGCGCCGATGAGGTGCGCACGGCACTGGAGCAAAACGGTTTTTCGGTTTTGTCGCATGCACAGAGCGAGGATTGGAGCGCTTTTACCGCAAAAAAGTAATTCACGGAATGTTGTAGGTTTGTCAAACATATTGGACAGAGAACTCTAAGGGAGAAAACCAACCTAGAGGCCTCATGGGAAAGTTGTTGGAGTGGCGATTATGGATAGCGAGCTGCTTGGCG
>NZ_JBQKJP010000007.1:0-97666 GCF_052117205.1 Candidatus Agathobaculum pullicola
TCAGCAGAACTTTCTTCCCCGCCTGCGCCAGTCCGATACCCAGATTTGCGCAGGTGGTTGTCTTGCCAACGCCGCCTTTCTGGTTGGCGATGGCGATAATTTGCGTGTTCATTTCAGTTTCCTCCTGTGTCTTGAACAGAAGATGGAATGTAAAGAGGGTAAACTACCCCCTTGGGTTTTCTTAAAATCAAGAACATTTCGGCATCCTTTTGATTTAGGATTCATTTATCACGGTTCTGTACCGGACACTCCCATTGCCTGCGACGCTTTTAACGCTCGGACTGTGGCTGAGTGTAAGTTTTCCCCCTGTCCCTGGATCGTGGCCTCAAGTTATCAAGCTCTTTACCGGCGATAGGGAAGTCGCTCGACCCGTAGGCGTCATAGCGTATCACCGGAGTGGCTCTCCGAGGAACGGTTGTACCTGATGTTCTTCTGAATTTTCAAGGTCCATGAGATGTAACTCTCACTTGTAGGCCACGGCAGAGGCCGTTTGTTGCGCAAAAAATAAAAAAAGGAGCAGAAAATTTTTCTGCTCCCTGTTGTGATAAGGTATAACAACCTTTTATTGTGTGTAGCCACGCTTTTTACTCCAATTTCTAATCAACAGTAAAATCGTGTTGTGCATCTGTTCACTATTGTAATGCGAGGGGAAATACTGCTTGATTTCTTCTTCTTCAACAATCATCTGCTCTCTCTGGTTTGGTTTCTTTTCCGATAAGATACAAACCAAGTAATCTTCTGTAAAGTCTGATTCACTGGCCTTTTTTCGGATGGCTTTTGCCTGAGAAATAGATGGGGTTGCTTTTAGTGCTACCATCACCTTATATAGTAGCTTCTGTTGCTTCTTGTCCAAGTAGGAAATAGATACTGCTGGATTCAATGCCATTTTTCGATTATCAACCATTTCAAGAATTTCTGGTATCAATTCAGTAAGACGGATATAGCGAGAAATTTGGTTGCGACTTTGACCGACTTGTTCAGCAATTAACTCTCTGGATTCTTTTCCGACACACTTCCGCCCAAGTTGGGCGGAAGTAAATCCTTTACGCCCCTGATGGCTCATAGCTACCAACTTCATTTTGTATGCAAAGGCTCTTTCACTTGGGAGAATCGTCTCACGCTGAAGGTTTGCATCTACCATGTTTACAACTGCCTCATCATCCGTCATAGACCGGACTAAAACAGGCATCTCAGAGTAACCCAATACTTCACAAGCCGCTTTGCGTCGATGACCAGAAATTAGTTCATAACAATCCTCACCAATCTGGCGAGCCACCGCTGGATGAATTACACCGTGAATTTCAATGCTCTCAACAAGACGCCGAAATTCCTCATCGTCTCGTACCTGAAAGGGATGATTCTTAAATGGCTTCAGTTGTTCCAAGGGAATGTTTTTTACTGCTTGCCTTTGATCGTCTCGTCTCATAATGGCCTCCTTTACTGAAAGCTGAATTCGTCCAAAATTACGGAACTGGCTGCTGTGAAAATAGCAGCGAGCATGGACAAAATGTATTTTTGAAATCAGAATACATTTTTGCGTTCCCGTTTAGATTTGTACAAACAGCCCAAAATAACAATAAAAAACCCCCGCACATTGCCCAATTGGGAATGTACGGGGGTTTTGGCGATTAGATATAAACCTCCACGGTCAAATCATGCCATTTTGACGGTTTTATGCCGTATCCATGGGATTTATAGAAGGTTTGCGCTTCATCAAATCCAATGGTGAATGACAGAACTCTTACTTGCGGGGGTTCTTGATAGCAGCCTGCGCCGCCGCCAGACGGGCAATCGGCACACGGAACGGCGAGCAGGATACATAGTTCAGCCCGACATTGTGACAGAACTCGACGGAGGACAGGTCGCCGCCATGCTCACCGCAGATGCCCAGCTTGATGTCCGGACGGGTACGACGGCCCTCTGCCACCGCGTAACGGATCAGCTTGCCAACACCGTTCTGGTCCAGACGGGCAAACGGATCGGATTCGAGGATTTTCTTCTCAAAATACGTCTCCAGAATACGGCCCACGTCGTCACGCGAGAAACCATACGTCATCTGGGTCAGGTCATTGGTACCGAAGGAGAAGAACTCCGCCTCCCGCGCAATCTCGTTGGCAGTCACAGCCGCGCGCGGCGTCTCGATCATCGTACCAATCAGATACTTCATCTTGAGGCCGGATGCTTCAATCAGCTCATCAGCCTTGGTCTTGATGACCTTCTTGACAAAGCGCAGCTCATTGATTTCGCTGACCAGCGGCACCATGATTTCCGGCGTAATCTTCAAACCGTCTTCCTTCCAGACGTTGATGGCAGCGGAAATGATGGCTTCGGTCTGCATCTCGGCAATTTCTGGATACAGCACGTCCAGACGGCAGCCGCGGGTGCCGAGCATCGGGTTAAACTCGTGCAGGTCGGCAACCTTGCCCTTGAGCTTGTCAAACGAAACGCCCATCTCGTTTGCCAGCTCCTGAATATCCTCATCCTCCTGCGGCAGAAACTCGTGCAGCGGAGGATCGAGCAGGCGGATGGTTACCGGCAGACCGCCCATTGCGCGGTAGATGGCTTCAAAGTCGCCGCGCTGCATCGGCAGAATCTTGGCCAGCGCGGTCTTGCGCTGCTCCACGGTATCGGAAATGATCATCTCGCGCACTGCCTTGATGCGCTCGGGTTCAAAGAACATATGCTCGGTACGGCACAGGCCGATGCCTTCCGCGCCGAATTTGCGCGCCTGCGTTGCATCGCGCGGGGTATCGCCGTTGGTGCGGACCATCAGGGTGCGGATTTCGTCCGCCCAGCCCATGAAGCGACCGAAATCGCCGGTCAGTTCCGCATCCTGCGTATCAATCTTGCCGAGATATACGTTACCGGTCGAGCCGTCGAGCGAGATGAACTCGCCTTCCTTGACCACCGTACCGTCGGCAAAGGTCAGGGTCTTGTTTTCCTCGGAAACCTTGATGCCGTTGACGCCGGCCACGCAGCAGGTGCCCATGCCGCGCGCCACAACCGCCGCGTGCGAGGTCATGCCGCCGCGGGCGGTCATGATGCCTTCGGAAACCGCCATGCCGTCGATATCCTCCGGCGAGGTCTCCTGACGGACCAGAACAACCTTGAGGCCGGTCTTATGAGCCGCCGCAGCTTCTTCCGCGGTGAAATACACCGCGCCGCAGGCAGCGCCGGGAGACGCCGGCAGGCCGGTGGTAATCGGGGTGGCTGCCTCGAGCGCCTCCGGAACAAACGTCGGGTGCAGCAGTGCGTCAAGCTGCTTGGGCTCCACCTTCATGATGGCCTGCTCCTTGGTGCAGACGCCCTCATCCACCAGATCAACCGCAACCTTGAGCGCGGCCTGCGCGGTACGCTTGCCGTTACGGGTCTGGAGCATATAGAGCTTGCCGTTTTCGATGGTAAACTCCATATCCTGCATATCGCCATAGTGCTGCTCAAGGCGGGAGGAGATGTCCACAAACTGCTGATACACTTCGGGCATGGTGTTTTCCAGCGCGGAAATCGGCTGCGGGGTACGGATACCGGCCACAACGTCCTCGCCCTGTGCGTTCATCAGGAATTCGCCGTACAGCTTCTTTTCGCCGGTCGCCGGGTTGCGGGTAAACGCAACGCCCGTGCCGGAAGTCTCGCCCATATTGCCGAATACCATGGACTGTACGTTAACCGCGGTACCCCAGGAGTGCGGGATATCGTTCATGCGGCGGTAGGTGTTCGCACGCGGGTTATCCCACGAGCGGAATACCGCGCGCACCGCTTCCATCAGCTGCTTCTTGGGGTCCTGCGGGAAGTCCTCACCGAGCGACTTCTTGTAATGATCCTTGAACAAAACGATAAGCTCGCTCATATCGTCCGCGTCCAGCTCATTGTCCATCTTGACACCCTTTTTCTCCTTAACCTGATCGATAAAGGTCTCAAAGGTGGACTTAGGCAGCTCCATCACGACGTCCGAGAACATCTGAATGAAGCGGCGGTAAGAGTCACGCGCAAAGCGCGGATTATTCGTCAGTTTTGCGACCGCGTCGCAAATTTCATCGTTCATGCCGAGGTTCAGGATGGTATCCATCATGCCGGGCATGGAAGCGCGCGCACCCGAACGAACCGAAACCAGAAGCGGCTTCTCCGGATCGCCCAGTGTTTTACCGGTGACCTTTTCCAATTTATCGAGGTACTCGAGGATCTGATCCTGAATATCCGGATAGATCGTCTTGCCGTCCTCATAATACCGGGTGCAGGCCTCGGTTGTGATGGTAAAGCCCTGCGGTACGGGCATGCCGAGTCCGGTCATTTCGGCCAGATTCGCGCCCTTGCCGCCAAGCAGCTCACGCATTTTTCCGTTGCCTTCCGGGAACATGTAAACGTACTTCTTCATTTGGGTCTTTCCTCCATTTCGTTTGGTGCTCTCTTTCAAACACACTTCAATCGCGCAAGAATATTATAGCATGACGAACGCTTTGTGTTCCATTGTAGAATTTCACCGATTTACCCTGCCCTTCTTGTGCAAATTGATGGATGTTATTGCTATTTCCGCAAAATTCAGGGGTTTTTACTTGTATATATTATCATTTCTTTCGCATTTTTAAACAAAAAAATTGAAAATTTTATCATAGTTGTCACTTTTAGCGCGCTTTTTGTGAAATCAAACGAAATGACGAGAGAACTTCATGAAAACCCGCAGGATGCACAAATGCCTGCAAAAGAAAGATCGGCGGCCTGTACCAGACCGCCGATCGGCTGCGAAGAGATACCGGATACGCAGATACCCAATGCCTGCTCCCCGCGAGAATAGGTTTCGATAATTTTGACAGACATCAAATACCCCGCCGAGGAGGTAAAGGCGCCGTCCGAGAACTGATAAAAGGTGTTTCCATTGAGTGCGGCATAGTATTGCAGCATCTGCCGCGTGCCGTCCCCATTCAGGTCGGACAGGCGATAATAGAAATACGTCGTACCGCGATCCTTGACGCTGTCGAGCAGCGGCACGCCGGTAATTATCGAAAAATCCGGCACGGGATACAGCTTGGCATAGCAGTTGGACGCATCCGGCTGGTGCGTGCTGGTATAAACCGCCGGGCTGACCGCCGCGCTCCCCTCCAGTGTCTCCAAAACGGAAATCGGAACCGAATACGACGGCGTACCGCTGCCGCGGCTGCTGACCGTGACGCCAACCAGACGGCCTTGTCCATCCACCAGCGCGCCGCCTGAATTGCCGCTGATGACCGAAGCCGTACTCTCGATGAGCGTTGTGAGATAATCCCCGTTTTTCGGGTTGGTCACCACGCCCGCCGTCACCTTCGCGCTGCCGCCGCCGGGATACCCGAGCGCGTACACGGTGTCCCCCGTCTGCACGTCGTTGGACGTTTCCAGATAGGGCAGACCGCTGCCCACCACGCGAATATGCGAAATATCCGCGGTTGTGTCAATATCGTAGATGGCGACCTCCCGCTTGGTGCCGTCCTGCATTTCCGCGACCAGACGCTGCACCCCGTTGGCAATATGTCCGCAGGTGACCGCATCGCCATTCGCGCTGATGATCACGCCGCTGCCCATGCTGAGCACATTGCCGCGCGTATCATACGAATAGAGTTTGAATACCGCGGGCATGCAGCGCGCAAAAATTTCACTTGCCGTCAGCTCGGTGGAAACCTCCAGCGAGAACGTGCGCCGCAGGCTGGAGTCCGCCATGCGGGTGACGATGGCGGCGGCCTCGCTGCGCTTGATTGTGCCCGTGGGCATAAATCGGCCCGCGCTGTCCGATCCGGTCAGCACGCCCGCGCGATACAGCAGGTAAACCGCCTCCGCATAGGAGGCGGAGGTCGATACGTCCGGAATCGCCCCGTCCGCAATCGTATTGATAGCGCCCAGCGCATCGGTCGGCAACGCCGCGGCCAGCACAGAGGCGAACACCGCGCGCGAGGCCGGCTGCGTATAGTCCGAACGCTCCGCTTGCAAGATGCCGTTTTGCAGCGCATAGTCCACATAGGTTCGATACCACGGGGACGAGGACGCAAATTCCGCGCTGCCGGTGTTGTAAATGCTGTGCAGGCTGGCCGCCAGCTTGACCGCTTCCGCCACGGTCAGGGAGCTGTCCGGCGCAAAACGGGTGGCCGATTGGCCGTTAATCAGGCCGTATTCATACGCCGCGCGCACATTATCCGCATACCATGCGTTGTCCGCCACGTCGGTAAACTGCCCCGGCGTATACATTGCCTGCGCGGCAAAGTTTTCATAGCCTGCAAACGCGCTCGGCAATAGCCCTAACATCAGCGCCGCCGCAACAAGCAGGCTGCATATTCTTTTTTTCACTGCGATTCCCTCCGGTTTCGGGCTGAATACAGACAGCGGAGACGCACTCCGCTGTCCTTCTTCCAGTATAGGCCCGAAGGCTTGTCGGTTTGGTGAACAATCTGTGACTTTTTTTATTTTTCCGCTCGATATGCCGCGACAATTTCCCCGATATACATGGTGTGGTAATCCTTGTCGCCATACCATCTGTCGAGCGTCTCCTGCTGAAGAATGTCCTCGGGCGCGATGTCGCTCTTGCAGCGCTTACGGCAAACCAGCACCAGCTCCGCCTCGGCAAAGGTCGGCTGGCCTTCCACCATGACCGGCGTCAGGCCGCTGTCCTTCATCTTATCCATATCGCGGCCGGACTTGCTGCCCAGCAGGCTGAGCGCGTCGCGGTGTCCATCTTGTAAAAAGGTTAATGTAAAATACTCTGAGTTATCAACAAACTCCTTTGTATAACGGCTGTGGCGGATATAGCAGGTCACCGAAGGCTTGCCCCAAATCACGCCTACGCCACCCCAGCTGGCGGTCATGGTGTTCCACTTCTGTTCCGTTCCGGCGGAAATCAGCATCCACTGCTTGCCGATTAACTCAAACGGGTTAAAATGCTGTTCCGCAATGTTGATTTTTGTAAAAGACATATGGATTCCTCCTTGCATGGTTATGGGATATCGTGCCGCCGCAGCTTCATTTCCTGCCACTCGTCTCTGGTAATCAGGATTTGCCGCGGCTTGGAGCCTTCAGACGGCCCGATGATACCGCGTTCCTCGATCTGGTCGATGATGCGCGCGGCACGCGCATAGCCCAGCTTGAGCCGACGCTGCAGCATGGACGTGGACGCCTGTCGGCAATCCATGATGACATCGATTGCTTCCTCGATCATCTCGTCCTCATCATCGCCCGCGTCGCCGGACGCGCCGCCGCCCTTGCTGTCCGCCTGCTCGGCCTGACGCTCGATATGCTCGAGGATCTCCTCATTATATTCGACCGTGCTTGTCTGCTTGATATGCGCGATGACCGATTCAATCTCATCAGACGAGATAAAGCAGCCCTGCACACGGGTGGGCTTGCCCTCGCCCAGCGGCGCATACAGCATATCGCCTTTACCGATGAGCTTTTCCGCGCCGGTGGTATCCAGAATAATGCGCGACTCAATCTGGCTGGCCACCGCAAACGCGATACGCGACGGGATGTTCGCCTTCATGATGCCGGTAATGACATCGGCGGAGGGACGCTGGGTCGCAACGACCAGGTGCATGCCCGCCGCGCGCGCCTTTTGCGCGATACGGCAAATCGAGGTTTCGACCTCCTTGGCAGCCACCATCATCAGGTCGGCCAGCTCGTCGATGACAATGACAATCTGCGGCAGCACCTGATACTGCTCGGGCGTTCCGCCCTCTTCCTGCTCGGCCTTGGCGCGCTCGGCGCGCATCAGGTCGTTATAACCCACCAGATTACGCACCTGATGGTCGGCAAACAGCTTGTAGCGGCGTTCCATCTCGCCAACCGCCCAGTTGAGCGCACCCGCCGCCTTTTTCGGGTCGGTCACGACCGGAATCAGCAGGTGCGGGATGCCGTTATAGTTGCCCAGCTCGACCATCTTAGGGTCGACCATAATCAGGCGCACCTCTTCGGGCGTGGACTTGTACAAAAGCGAAATCAGCATCGAGTTGATGCACACGGATTTACCCGAACCGGTGGTACCGGCAATCAGCATATGCGGCATCTTGGCAATGTCGCCGATGACCGGCTTGCCGGTGATGTCCTTGCCCACGGCAAAGGACAGACGGCTGCGCGCGTTGGTGAACGCGGGAGACGAAATACACTCGCGGATGAACACGGTATTCACCGTCTTGTTCGGCACCTCGATGCCGACCGCCATTTTATCCGGAATGGGTGCAATGCGCACATTGGCCGCGCCAAGCGACAGCGCAATATCATCGGCAAGCGCCGTGATACGCGAAATTTTGATGCCGCGCGGGATGGTCAGCTCAAACCGCGTGACCGACGGGCCGCGCACAATGCCGATAATCTGCGCGTCGATATTGAATGATTGCAGCGTATCGATCAGGCACTCGGAATTTTCCTTCAGTTCTGCTTCCGCACCGGCAACCGAGGTATGCTTGCCCTTGCTCAGCAGGTCGATGGGCGGATAGTCGTACACCGGCATGGGCGTTTTCTGGTTCTCGTCCATCTGCTCGCTCAGCTCCGCCTGCTCGTTCTCGCTGATCTTCTCCGCCTTTTCCGATTTTTCCGGTTTCTCAGGCTGCTCCGGCTTGGGAGACGGCTCCACCGGCGTCTCCTCCTCCTCGCGGTTTTCCACAAGGTCAAGGATGCTCACCTGTTCACCCGTCGTCTCCTCCTTCAAGGAGCGCAGATACTCGTCCGGCGCCATCGGCTTACCGCCGTGCGCATGGCGCACCGGCGCATCCGGATCCGCCCCCGGCTTGTCCTCACCGGGTGGATCGGTGTCAATCGGGATGTCAATATCCGCCTTGCGGCGGGCGGCGCGCCGCTCCTCGCGCTTTTGGGCATGCGCATTGACCGCCTCATGCACATTCGGCAGCTTGCGCGGCGCCTCGTAGCGTTCACGCTCCTCTTCATCCTCATACTCATATTCGGGCGGACGGAACATTTCCAGCAGCGCCTGCGGCGTGATGCGGCAGGCGACCAGGATCGCCGTGACCGTCAGCACCAGCAGCACCAGCAGCGCCCCCACCGAGGACAGCCCCCACTCCAACACGATATACAGGCCGCCTGCCAGCAAACCGCCGGACTTTCCTTCCGTGCCGGTTGTCAGCAGGGCAAACAGTGTTTTCATCGAAAAATCATATTCATTTGCACAGGCAAACGCATGCACAATGCTGCCGATGAACAGCGGCAGCAGCGCGATGCTCACGCCGCGCAGCCGCACCGGTCCCTTTTGCCGCGCAAACAGCAGTCCCGCCAGCGCAAGCAGCGCAAACGGCAGCAGATAGCTGCCTTTGCCAATCATCGCGCCGATGCCGCTGTGCAGCCAGTCCAGCAGCACGCCGTCAATCGGCAGAATTGCCAGCAGGCATAAAAGCCCAAGCACGCCCCATATTGCGCCCCATGTGGCGCGGGACAGGGCCGGCTCCGGCTCGGGCGCACGCCGCGCGGCTGTTTTTCCGCGCGGCGCGGTTTTCTTGGTTGTGGTTTTCTTTGCAGCCAAAGTGTTTTTCCCTCGCTTTATTTGCTTTCCCGCACAGAGCAGCGTGCGGATGCTGTCGGCCATTGGCCGGTGATTTTCGGATAAGTGCGAAGAAAAGTCCCGTTATCCGGAACTTTTCTCAACCGCCGCGGCATATGCGTCCGCGGACGGCGTCATATCATTTTTATCAGGCTCACCACGATGGTGATGGTGCCTATCAGCGTACAATACACCACGAACGGGCGGAAGTTGCCGCGCTTGGAAACAAAGCGCACCATACGGATCGCCGCAAGGCCGGACAGCATCGCCGCCAGAATACCCACCAGATAGCAGGCGATGGATACGTCACCCATTGCCGCCGCCGGGTCCTTGAACACATCGACCAGTTCCAGAATATTCGCGCCCAAAATGACCGGCAGAGACATGATAAATGCGAAACGCACGGCAAAATCACGCGAAAAACCGCGGAACAAACCGGTGCAGATGGTAGTGCCCGAACGGGACAGGCCGGGCAGAACGGCAAAGCACTGGCCGACGCCGACAATCAGCGCATCCAGCCAGGTGGCGTTTTCCTCGGTCTTATGCTTGCGCGGCGCTTTCTCCGACAGGTACAACACGGTCGCGGTCACCAGCAGCAGCAGACCAACCAGCAGCGGGGAGGAAAACGCTTCCTCCAGCTTACTCTTGATCGGCAGAATCGCAAACATCGGCACAATGGTCAGCAGGAGCATAACGATAAACCGGCGGTACGGATGACCGTTGATTTTAAAGCCGTCATGAATCCAGCCGAAAAACTCCACAAACAGCTCTTTAATATCCTTCCAGAAGGCCACAACGACGCTCAGCAGCGTACCAAAATGCAGCAGGACATTAAACAGCATGTAATTGGTTTCCACGCCGTCGCCAAACAGGGTCTGCACCAACACCAGATGGCCGGACGATGACACGGGCAGAAACTCGGTCAGGCCCTGCACCAGACCCTGCAAGATAGCAAACCATAAACTCATCAGATATGTCTCCTTTTGATGGGGCAAATATTACATACGAAATTATTATAGCATATCTGCACGCCGAATACCACCATTTTCCGCAAAAATGCTGTGTTTCACAGGATTATCCGTTCTCCGCCAAAATCCGGTCGATTGCCGCGGCCACACCGTCCTGCGCATTGGTCAGCGTCTGCCGCTTGCAGATTGCCTTGACCGCGTCGTTGGCGTTGCCCATGGCGATGGGCAGCGCAACCGCGCGCAGCATTTCCAAATCGTTTTCGCTGTCGCCGATGGCCGCTGCGTGCGACAGGTCGGTGCCCAGCTCCCGACACAGCATGCCAAGCGCCGTGCCCTTGTCCGCTGCGGGCGTGACCACTTCAATATTATCCTCCGCCGAGCTCATCACGCGCACACCCGGAATCTGCAAAATCTGGTCGCGCACCATCTGCAGGGTGACCGGCTCTTTGCTGCGGGCGAAAATTTTATCGACCGATACCTGTCCCTCGGCGATAAACTCCACAATCGAAGGCACGACCCGCTTGACCGCAAGATACCCCTCGTTGGAGTTATATTTGTCAAATTGCATTTCATCACGGGGGGTGATGAGCAGCGTCTCCCCCACGTAGACCATGACCATCAACTCGATACGCTCCACCGCCGCCGCCACGCGCACGGCAACCTCCCACGGCATGGACATACGCATCATGCACCGTCCGGTCGACACGCGCGAAATTGACGCGCCGCCCGCGGTCACCATCAAATCGTCCGTCTGCATCTGCACGGCAAGATCCCGCGCCTCGCCGCAAATGCGTCCGGTCGAAATCACGACATGCACCCCCGCTTCCCGCGCACGACGCACTGCGTCAATCGTCGCCGCAGACACCGTATTATCCGGTGTCAGCGCCGTCCCGTCCAAGTCGAGCGCGATCAGTTTGATGTCCGGCATGTTTCTTTATCCCCCTGTATCTTGCATTTCCTATTCAGGATACCGCAGCGGGCAATAAATTGCAAGCACGGAAAACGTCAAACATTTGTTCTTGTTTTTTCTCGATTTCTCGGCTATTCTTTGGCTCATGGGAAGACAAGCAAATCCACCCCCAGAAGGAGTTGATGCCATCTTGCGAAGTTCAGACGACCCCGGGAGACTTGTCGAGATACTCTACGAGATCGCCGGGGACGCCGATGCACCGGCCAACAGCCGACTGAGCGCGATCAAGGAGATCCTCGACCGGACAGTCGGCAAGGGCGCGATGCTGGTGGACGAAGAGCAGGGACCTGCGCCGATCGAAATCGTGTTTCGGGTAGTCGACGATACGAATTCCCCGTAACCCGAAGGCAGGCGACATTCGTACAGTCGGGCGCGTTTGAAACGCTGTTCGGCGGTGCGGCGGGCGGCGGCAAAAGCCACGGTCAGCTGCTCGATGCGCTGCGCTTCGCCGTCTGCTACCCCGGCTCCCGGCAGCTGATGCTGCGGCGCACCATGCCGGAGCTGGAGCGCTCGCTCGTGCCCGCGTCGCTGCGGCTGTTCCCACAGTCGATTGCCAGTTACAAGGTCAGCGACCACCTGTGGCAGTTTGCAAACGGCTCAACGCTTGAGTTCGGCTACTGCGACGCGGAAAGCGATGTGACCAAGTACCAGAGTGCGGAATACGACGTTTTGCGTTTCGATGAGTTGACCCACTTCACCGAAAGCCAGTTCACCTATCTCATCTCGCGTGTGCGCGGGGCCAACGGCTATCCCAAGCAGGTCAAAAGCACGACCAATCCGGGTGGCGTGGGGCACCAATGGGTCAAAGCGCGATACATTGACCCGATGCCTCCCGACACCGAAACCAAGTTTGACGGCGGCTCTCGGCTATTCCTGCCCGCGCGACTCAAAGACAACCCCTTCCTGCGCCGCGCGGACGCAGGATACGAAAAGCGGCTGCGGCTGCTCTCGGTACGCGACCGCCGCGCGCTGCTCGACGGGGTATGGGAGCTGGATGAAGGACGTTACTTCAGCGAGTTCAGCCCTGACCTGCATGTCGTGCGGCCGCACGCCATCCCCAGTGATTGGCGGCGGTATCTGACCATCGACTATGGTCTGGACATGCTGGCGGCGCTCTGGATTGCGCAAAGCCCGGACGGGTACAGTGTCATATACAGAGAGTTATATCAGTTCGGTTTGATTATCTCAGAAGCCGCAGCAGCCATACTCGCCTGTGAGTTGTCCGGCGAGCATATCGACTGCCGGCTGGCCCCGCCCGACTTATGGAACCGGCGGCAGGAGACTGGCAAAAGCGCGGTGGAACTGTTCGCGGACTGCGGACTGGATTTTGACAAAAGCAGCAACGAGCGCGTGGCCGGCTGGCTGGCGCTGCATGAGCTGCTCGCCCCGCGCAAAGACGAACAGGGGCAGCCCCGCCCGCGTCTGACCATCTTCGACACCTGCCGCAACCTCATTCGCACACTGCCTGCCTTGCAGCACGATGCGCGCAACCCGTCCGATGTGGCAAACACGCCGCACGAACTTACCCACGCGCCCGACGCGCTGCGCGGCTATGCCGCGACCGTATACGAGCCGCCCGCCCCCAGCCGCCCCACGGCGTATGACTGCGAAGTCGGCGAATTTCTCGCCTATTAGCTCCAGGGGGTATCCATGCCCTCTGGATACGCCAAAAGTTCCAGCAGAACCTTTTGGCGATACCCCCCGGATCGCCGCCAAGCGGCTTGGGTCAACGTATATTTTCCGCGGCAAAGCCACGAAAAATATGGATTGCACGTCGCTTTGCTCCCTTTATCGAGTATTTTCACGGATTTACGAGGAGGAACCCAATGACCATTTTACTTTACTGCATCGGCGCGGCACTTCTGGTGCTGACCGGCGCGGTCGTGTCCGGCGGTCTGCGCCTGCCGCACCGTCCCGCAAAGAGCGACAGCGACACGCCCACATCCGTGGACGATGCGCTCAGCCGCGATTTGGCCGCGCTGATGGCTTACGGACGGGAGGACAGCAGCGATGAAATTTGATCCGTCCCCCGCCGCCATCTGGCGGAAATACGAGCGCGACCGCGACTATAAACGCTCGATTGGCTTATACGACCGCGTGCGCCGCAACGAGGCGTTCTATCTCGGCCGTCAGTGGGAGGGGCTGCGCGTGCAGTCACTCGACCCGCTGATTTTCAATGTGCTGCGCCGCTGCGTCAACCTGTTTGTATCCATGCTGGTCTCGGACGACGTCGCGGTACGCGCCCAGCCGTTCGACATGGACGATGACGGCCGCAAAACCGCCCGTGTGCTCGAGCGCGCGTTCGCGTCCGCGATTGAACGCTCGGGCGTGAAAGCCCTCGGCCGTCCGCTGCTCAAGAACGCCTGTGTCGACGGCGACGCATGCTTCTACATTCACTTTGACCCCGCGCTCGAAACCGGACAGGCGGTGAAAGGCGATATCGTGGCCGAGCTGATCGATTCTACCAACGTCTGCTTCGGCAATCCGGCCTCCGACGAGGTGCAGCGTCAGCCGTATCTGATTCTTTCCATGCGGCGTGACGTGGATGAGGTGCGCAGGGAAGCGCGGGAAAACGGCCTGTCCGCGGCTGAAGCGGACGCGATTGTGCCGGACGATACCGAGGACTATCTGCGTTATCGGTTAAACGGCGAAAACGACCGCGTGACCGTGCTGCTGCACATGCGCAAAACGGAAAACGGTATCGCGTTCACCAAAACCACGCGCACCGCGACCGTCATGCGCGAAAAGGTGCTGCCCTACCGCTATTATCCGGTCACGCACCTGTGCTGGAACCGCGTGCGCGGCTCGTGCCACGGCGAAAGCCCGCTGACCGAGGCCATCCCCAACCAAATCGCTATCAACAAGCTGTACTCCATGTATGTGCAGTGCATCAAGCAGGTGGCCTTCCCAAAAATCATCTACGATATGACCCGTTTCCCGAATGGATGGTCAAACGATGTGGGCAAGGCGGTCGGCATGCGCGGCAACCCGAACGAGGCCATTGCGACCGCGTTCAAAGCACCCGATATCTCCTCACAGGTGCTGGGGCTGCTCAAGCAGATGATGAACGACACCGCCGAGCTGATGGGCGCGAGTGAGGCTGCGCTCGGCACGGTCAAGCCGGACAACACCTCGGCTATCGTTGCTGTGCAAAACGCGACCGCTGCCCCGCTCGAGCTGACCAAGATGGAGTTTTATCGCTTCACCGAGGACTGGGCGCGCATCTTCCTCGACCTGATGGGCGCGCACTACGGCACCCGCACGCTTGTCGTGGCCGACGAGCCGGGCGAGACACCCTATCGGCAGAGCTTCGACTTCTCCCAGCTCGCCGGACAGGATCTGCGCTTGCAGGTGGATGTGGGCGCGGCGAGCTACTGGTCGGAAACCATGCAGACCATGACCAACGACCATCTGCTCGAAAGCGGCGTCATCACCGACCCGCTTGTGTATTTGGAAAACGTGCCTGATTATCAGGTGCGCGGCAAAAACGACCTGCTGCACGCACTCCGCATGCAGCGACAGCAGCAAAAGGAGGCAAATACAAATGCAAACCAAGCAGAAACCGACCAGTAACCAGATGCCCGGCGCAACCCCTGCCGCGCCTGTTGACCCGTTTGCGGTCGACGCCGCGCAGACTGCGCAGATGCCGCCCAACGAGCAGGCGGCGCAGTCCGGACAGCAGACCTATCCGGTGCCGGTCGACGGCGAAATGCGTGAGCTGACGCTGGATGAGCTGATTCAGGCGGCAAGTCTGGGCCTGTCCAAGCAGAACGCTTACATTCGCCGCAATCGCGCGGCAAACGGCATGCCCAACGGCCAGATTTACGCCGCATTTGTCGAGGAGTATCCCGATGTGCGGCCGGACGAAATCCCGCCGCAGGTGTGGGAATGGGCGCAGCAGGAAGGCTCGCTCGTCTCGGCCTACCGCAAATGGGAAATCCTGACGCTCAAGGACGAGCTGGCCGCGCTCGAGATGAACCAGAAAAACCGCCGCGCCGCGGTCGGTCCCGCGCAGTCGGATGGCGAACCGGCGGGTGTTGACCCGGTGACGCTGGCGCTGCTGGGCAAGTAAACGAACAGTATAAACAGGAGGTATTATACTTATGGCTATCAATCTTGCAACCAAATATTCCGATCAGATTGCAGAAGTATTCACCCGCGCGTCCTTTATCAAGGGCAAGACCGCCGAGACTTTCGACCTGACCGGCGTGAAAACCCTCAAGGTATACACGCCCATCACGGTGGAAGAGGTCGACTACGACCGCGATGGCGGCCTCAAGCGCTATGGTGACGTGACCGAAATGCAGGACGTTGTGCAGGAGCTGACCATGACGCAGGACAAGGCGTTCACGCTGACCATTGACAAGGGCAACAACCTTGACCAGAATCTGGTTAAGAACGCGGCCGACATGCTCCGCCTGCAACTGAACGAAAAGTCCACGCCCGCGGCGGACAAATATGCCTTCCAGCGCTTTGTCACCATGGCGGGCACGCTGGCCGAAAGCGACAAACCGACCAAGTCCAACATCATCTCCAAGATTGCGGACGCCTCGCAGGCGCTCGACGACGCGCTGGTGCCGGATGACAACCGCTATCTGTATCTGACCAGCGAAATGTACAAGCTGGTCTGCACCTCGGACGAATTCGCGGGCGTGGATGTGCTGGCGCGTCAGTCTATCGCCAAGGGCGTCTGCGGCGAGGTGTTCGGTATGAACGTCGTGCGCGTCCCCAAAAGCTACCTGCCCAGCAACGTCTATTTCCTTGTCACGCACAAGGATGCGGTGCTCATGCCGTACAAGATTGCGGACGCGAAGGTACACGAGGACCCGGTCGGCGTGTCCGGTGCGCTGATTGAAGGCCGTCACTACTACGACGCCTATGTGCTGGGCGCAAAGTGCGGCGGCGTGTATGCGCTGGTCGAGACTGGTTCGATTTCCGCCGCGCCGAGCGTATCGGGCGGTAAAATCACCGGTACGGGCACGATCCGCTACACGCTGGACGGCTCGGATCCGCGCTATTCGGATTCCGCGAAGGACTATGTTCTGGATACCCCGCTGTCTCCCGAGGATGGCTGCCAGATTCGTGCTTATGCGGTCGATAGCAGCAAATATCCGTCTCCCGTAGCCGCAGGTAACTAAAAAAGCCGCCCCATAGGGCGGAATAGATAGGCTCCCAGCCTGACAGAAAGGCGGCTGCACTGCTTTGAAAGCCGGTCGATGTACTGTTTTGCCTGCACCAAATCCAAGCCTGTTTTCTCCCGCAGGGATTTGACCGCTTGCACCATCTGTCTGTTTTGCTTCATCTGCTCCCATTCATTTTGTAATATTTTATTGATATAATCCGTTTTGTATTCATTCTGTCCCATTTGAGCCACCAAGCCATCCAGCCGCTCTTCCCCTATTCGCATGCGCCGCCGCAGCGTCTAAAAAGATAAGAAGCCTGCGAGCATCAGGGCTGCTATCGCCAGCAAAAGCAGGTATTCCATTACCTTGTTTAACCAATCGTATATGTTACGCGCGGCGCAAGTGGCTCAACAAGCGGTAAACTTTTTTATATCTGCCTTTCTGTCAGGCTGGGAGCGATTTCTTACGAGGAGGAACTCTATGACCGGAACTGAATGTTACTACGCCGCGCTCAACCTCTTGAGCGAAACACGCGACACCGGCGCATACTATGAACAATTTGCGCTCGGCGCACTCAATCAGCTGCTGTCGTGCAGTCTGCGAGAAATCAACGCGCTTCGCACGGCGCAGCGCGAAGAGGCGCTGACCGTGCCGCCGCGCTTGACTGCGCTGGAAGAGGACATTCCCGCGGATGACTGTCTTGTCAGCGAATGTTTCCCTTATGGTTTGGCTGCGCTGCTCGTGGCCGACGATGATAAGGCCAAATTCAACTGGGCGGCCTCGGAATATGCCGAACGTCTGCTGCGTCACTGCCCGGCGCAGTTGACCGCCGTACAGGAGATGATCTGATGCGCGCCTATCAATTCCCGCAGACCGAGGTCGTGCGCGAAACGGTTGTCAGCAGCTTCGGCGGCGTGGATTTCCGCACCCATCCGACCAAGCTGTCGCTTTCGCGCTCCCCTGATATGCAAAATCTCATCTGTGACCAGAATGACTATCTGGTCAAGCGCACGGGCTGGCAAACCAAATTCACCTTTGAAGGCCCAATCTACGGTCTGTTTCCCCTGCCGGACAGCGCGGGGTTCGCGGTACACGCGGGCAAAAAGCTGTATATCCGGCCAATCAACGGCACGCAGACCGAATTGTGCACGGATATGAACGCGGACTTCTCTCAGTCTTTCGTGATGAACGGCGTGCTCTATCTGCTTGACGGCATGACCTTCCGCGCCGTGCGCCGTAAACAATCCGGAGATGGCTGGGAGGCTGTGCGCGTGCAGGACATCGCCTATGTGCCGACCACAACCATTTCCGCTCAGCCGACCGGCGGCGGCACCAGCCATGAAGCGATCAATTTGCTGACTCCCAAGCGCATCAACACCTTTATCGGAAACGGATCGGCGACGCAGTTTCAGGTGGATGCAAAGGATCTGGATGATGCCACGGTAACTGCCGCGGTCAATAACAAAGCGGTGACGGTTTCATCCGTCAACCGGGCAACCGGTCTGGTGACGCTTGCCGCCCCGCCTGCAAGCGGCAACGGACTGGCAAACGTCGCCATCACCTTTTCCAAGACCGTTGCGGGTTATGCCAACAAAATCAACCGCTGCCGCTTTGCCGGTCTGTACGGCGGCAAAAACGACACCCGCGTATTCCTCGCGGGCAACCCGGATGAGCCTGCCTGTGACTGGCAGAGTGGGCTGTATGACCCCACCTATTTTCCGGATACCGGTTATACCCGCATGGGCACGGATGCCTCGGCAATTGTCGGCTATCTCAAACAGTATGAAAGCCAGCTCATTGTCAAGGCTGGCGGCGCACAGGAATCCGCCAGCTACCGACGTACGTTTACCCTCTCCGACGACGGCACGGCGCTTTATCCGCTCACGCAGGGCGCGCAGGGCGAAGGCGCGATTTGCTCGCGCAGCTTTGCCTCCCTGAACGATTTGCCCGTGTTCCTGTCCGCCCACGGTGTACAGGGCGTGTTCGGCACGAGCGTTGCCGAACAGCGAACCATCCATTCCGTATCGGATGTGGTCACGCCCCGTCTGGAAACAGAGCCGGGGCTGGAAAACGCTTGCGCGATTGTATTTGAGGGCAAATATTATCTGGCCATCAATGAACATGTCTATATTGCGGACGGCACGCTTGCCGATACCGACGGCAGTCCCACATGGTTTTACTGGACCAATGTACCCGCGCAGTGTCTGGCCGTTCTGGACAACGAGTTATGGTTCGGCACAGCGGATGGCAAGCTATGCCGCTTTCGGCAAGCGGAGGAAGATAACGCCTACTGCGATGATGATGCCGCCATCGACGCCTATTGGCGCACCCCCACCCTTCCGCTCGGCGACTGGGGACGGGTGAAAACCGTGCGCGACGTCATCCCCACACTGATGCCACATTCACGCTCAGGCGCAACCGTACAGTACGAAAGCGAGGACGGAAAAGTTCTGGCGCTCTCGCGCAACATGGATTTGTTCTCGTTTAAAACACTGGATTTCTCACGGTTTTCTTTCCGCTGCATTCCGGGTGCACTGAGCTACCGCACCCGCTACCGTCAGCATCGCATGCCGCTGCTCGCTGTGCGCATCGGCAACGACCGGATTGGCGAGCCGTTCGGACTGCTGGCGTTAACCATCCGGTGGACAACCGGACAAACCATTATCTAAGAAAGGAGGAGGTTTCGGATGGCAACCAGTTACAACAAGGATTTTGACTATGCTGAGGCGATTGCGAGCACACAGGATGCCGGTGAACGGCAGCAGCTGCTTGCCGCGCGCCAGAGCAAAATCGAGGGCGAGGGGCTGGCAGGAAAGGTTGCGTCCAATGACGCTGTTTCCACCTGGAATGGCGGTTACCGTCCCTATTCGGTCTCCAGCACGGAACGCGGCGGCAGCGAGGTCAGCCGATTATACGATGCAGCCGAACAAGCACGGTTGCAGCGCTTGGAGGCTGCTCGTACACGCATCCAACAACAGCTTCAGAGCAACCTATCCGCAATCGAAAGCGATTATATCGCCGGCATGAGGCAAACCGATATCAACGCACGCCAATCCGTGATTTCCAACGAGGAAACGCTGGCTGCACTCGGTCTGAACATGGGCGCACGGGGCGCCGCCGCTACCTCGGGCGCTGCGGAAACCAGCCGCATTGCCATTGACAACCAATACCGCAGCGATCTCAACGCGCTGGGTCAGGCGCGTCTTGCCGCGCGCGCCGCCGCACAGGACAGCGCCTCCGCGCAGCAAGCCGCTTTGGAGAACGATTATTTCACCGCCTCGGAAAACGCGTCGCTCCAGCAGGCACAGTCCGCGCTGACGCAGTTCAACACCGACCGGAATTACAGCCTGTCGGTCGCCGGACTGACCGGTTTTCTTAACGGCACGCCTACACTGGCCTATCGGGATTATGCTTCCGGTTTGACCAGTCAGGCGCAGACACAGGCTTACGAACAAGCCTTCAATCGCTGGAAAACATCCGGCTACGTGCAGTCGGGTGACGCCGCTATTCTCGGTGTGCCTGCCGGCACGCCGACCGCGGATGCCAGCTACAAAAACGCCAGTCTGTCCTTACAGCAGTGGAAGGCCGGATATTGGTATTAACATACATTTTTCTGTATAAAAAGCCGGTCTCTGCATTTATCGCAGAGACCGGCTTTTGAAAGAAATGAAGATGTGGGCTAAGTTATTTAATGTTTTACACCATAGTTGTTCGTTATTCTACAACGGAGCAATCAATCATCTTGTATAAACAATCATATCACAGCCCTATTCTGAGGTCAACACTTTTCTCTTACAAATACTTGTATAATTTCTTATATGTTCCATATTCTTGGATTTTTATGCCTTTTTCGTGGAGAAATCTGTATTTTCGACCGACATCAAATTTACTCTCCGCAAAGCAAAAGCCGTTCATCTTTCGATGAACGGCTTTTAAACCTATGCGAATACTTACTTGTTCTTCAGGTTGAAGAAAGCGTCCTTGCCGAGGTACTTTGCAACGTCCTCGCCCAGCTCTTCCTCGATGCGGAGCAGCTGATTGTACTTGGCAACGCGGTCGGTACGGCTCGGTGCACCGGTCTTAATCTGGCCGGCGTTGAGCGCAACAGCGATGTCAGCAATGGTAGCATCCTCGGTCTCACCCGAACGGTGAGAAACAACCGCGGTATAGCCCGCACGGTTTGCCATCTGGATAGCATCCAGCGTCTCGGTCAGAGAACCGATCTGGTTTACCTTGATGAGGATGGAGTTTGCAACACCCATGTCAATGCCCTTCTTCAGGCGGGTGGTGTTGGTAACAAACAGGTCGTCGCCAACCAGCTGGATCTTGTCGCCAAGAGCCTTGGTCAGCATCTCCCAGCCTTCCCAATCCTCTTCAGCCATGCCGTCCTCGAGTGAGATGATCGGGTACTTCTCAGCAAAGCCCTTCCACATCTTAACCAGCTGCTGCTGGGTCATCTTCTTGCCGGACTTGGGCTGGATATAGCACTTCTCTTCGTCGTTCCACCACTCGGAGGAAGCAGCGTCAATTGCAATCATGAAGTCCTCGCCGGGCTTGTAGCCAGCCTCTTCGATTGCCTTAACGATAACCTTGAGCGCGTCCTCATCCTTCTTCAGGTTGGGAGCGTAGCCGCCCTCGTCGCCAACGCCCGCAGCCGGGGTGCCGTTCTCCTTGAGGGTGCTCTTGAGCTGATGGAATACCTCTGCACAGCGGCGCAACGCCTCACGGAAGGACGGAGCGGAAACCGGCATAATCATGAATTCCTGAATCTCAACGTTGTTGGTCGCGTGCGCGCCGCCGTTGAGAATGTTCATCATGGGCATCGGCAGGGTCTTGGCATTGCAGCCGCCGATGTAGTTGTACAGCGGCAGGCTCAGTGCTTCAGCCGCAGCCTTGGCAACCGCCAGAGATACGCCCAGAATAGCGTTTGCGCCGAACTTGGTCTTGTTCGGGGTGCCGTCCGCATCGATCATTGCCTTGTCGATAGCCTGCTGATCGAGTGCGTTCATGCCGATGATGGTCTCAGCGATCTCGCCGTTGACAGCGTCAACCGCCTTCAGAACGCCCTTGCCATTGTAACGGGACTTGTCGCCGTCGCGCAGCTCGCAAGCCTCAAAGATACCGGTGGAAGCGCCGGACGGAACAGCCGCACGGCCCATATAGGCGCCGGTGTCGCCCTCAACGTAAACCTCAACCTCGACGGTCGGGTTGCCGCGGGAGTCCATAACCTCGCGGCCGAGTACATCAACAATTTCAATGTAGCCCTTCATAATTCTTACTCCTTTTTATTTGAAATTTGGGGGTACGCAATAAATAATTACTTGATGAGCAGGCTGTGGCCGGTCATTTCCTCCGGCTGCGGCAGGCCCATCATCTCGAGCAGCGTCGGCGCCAGATCCGCCAGCACGCCGCCCTCTGCCAGCTTGCCCGGATGGCCCACCATCACCAGCGGCACCGGATTGGTCGAGTGTGCGGTGAACGGGGTTACGCCGTCTGCATCGAGCATCTGGTCAACGTTGCCGTGGTCGGCGGTGATCAGGCACTGACCGCCCATCTTGAGGATGGCGTCCACTACCTTGCCCACGCCGTCATCGGTCGCTTCGATGGCCTTGACGGCAGCATCGAACACGCCGGTATGGCCGACCATATCGCAGTTGGCAAAGTTCAAAACGATTACGTCATACTTGCCGGACAGGATGCGCCGCACGCACTCCTCGGTCACGGCAGGCTCGCTCATCTCCGGTTGGAGGTCGTAAGTGGCCACCTTGGGAGACGGAATCAGCGCGCGGTCCTCGCCCGGGTATTCCTTCTCCACGCCGCCGTTGAAGAAGAAGGTAACATGCGCGTACTTCTCGGTCTCTGCAATACGCAGCTGGGTCAGACCCTTGTCCGAAATATACTCGCCGAAGGTGTTCTTCAGGCTCTGCGGCTTGAAGGCAACCTCAACGCCGGCGATGGTCGCGTCATACTGCGTCATGCAGACGTAGTGAATGTTGCGGCGCTGGCGCTTGAAGCCGTCAAACTCATGGTCGACAAACGCACGGGTGATTTCACGCGCACGGTCGGGACGGAAGTTTGCAAAGATGATCGCGTCGTCATCGCGAACGGTCGCGCCCTCGGTCACGATGACCGGAACGACAAACTCATCGGTGACGCCCGCGTCATAAGACTTCTGCATGGCCTCATGCGCGGTAGCAGCGTGCTCGCCGATGCCCTCGGCAATCGCCTGATAGGCTTTTTCCACGCGGTCCCAGCGCTTGTCGCGGTCCATCGCGTAGTAACGGCCGGAAACCGTGGCAATGCAGCCAAGCTCCAGCGTATCGATCTTGTTCTGCAGACGGTCGATATACTCGATACCGGACTGCGGAGGCGTGTCACGACCGTCCATAAAGCAGTGGAAGCATACCTTGCGCAGACCGTTGCGGCGCGCCAGCTCGAGCAGCGCGAACATGTGGTCAATGTGCGAGTGTACGCCGCCGTCGGACAGCAGACCAAAAATGTGCAGCGTGGAATCAAACCACTTGCACTGGTTGATTGCGCTCATCAGCGCCTCATTCGAGAAGAAATCGCCGTCCTGAATGGACTTGGTGATGCGGGTCAGCTCCTGATAGACGATGCGGCCCGCGCCAATATTGGTGTGGCCAACCTCGGAGTTGCCCATCTGGCCATCCGGCAGACCAACATCCAAGCCGGAAGCGCCGATATATACCAGCGGGTTTTCCTTGAAGATACGGTCAAGATTCGGAGTGTTCGCCGCCTCAATCGCGTTACCCTTTTTCTCTTCGCGGTGACCAAAGCCATCCATGATGATCAGCGCGGTCGGCTTTTTCGGCTCGTCCGCCTTGTTTGCCGCCGCCTTGCGGGTGGTGGTCTTTTTGGCAGCCGTTGCCTTTTTGGCAGCGGGCTTTTCCTCCGCCTTGACTTCCGTCTGGGAAGCCTCTGTCACGGCTACATTTCCCTCTTCGATTGCCGCCTTGCTCGGCACATTTTGCTTTTTCATACTCTTACTTACTCCTTTACAAAGGCGGACGAAAGGGGACAACGCTGTTTCCGATGTCCCCTCCCGCACGCACGGCGCGGGGAGTAAACCCTCACCGTAATTCTTATCTTATTGATTCGCTGCTTCGACAATGGTGGCGAAGTCAGCGCTCTTCAGGGAGGCGCCGCCGATCAGGCCGCCGTCAACATCCGGCTGAGCCAGCAGCTCGGCTGCGTTCTTGGCGTTCATCGAACCACCGTACTGGATGGTGATACCGCGGGCTGCACGCGCGCCATACTTCTCGCGCAGGCAATCGCGGATAGCGCCGCAAACCTCGCCCGCCTGCTCGGCGGTAGCGGTCTTGCCGGTGCCAATCGCCCAGATCGGCTCGTAAGCGATAACAACCTTCTTGACATCCTCCACAGCAACGCCCTGCAGAGCGATCTTAATCTGCTTGCGGATAACCTCCATGGTTACATCCTGCTCGCGCTCGGTCAGGCTCTCGCCAACGCACAGGATCGGACGCAGGCCGTTTTCCAGCGCAACCAGAACCTTCTTGTTGCAGGCCTCGTCAGTTTCGTTGAAGTACTGACGGCGCTCAGAGTGGCCGATGATAACGTACTTCACGCCCAGTTCCTTGAGCATATCAGCAGAAATCTCGCCCGTGAACGCGCCGGACTTCTCAAAATGCATATTTTCCGCACCGATGGCAATTTTGGAGCCCTTGGCCGCCTTGACAGCAGCCTGAATATCGGTAAACGGCACGCAAAGAACCATCTCGCACCACTTGGTCTTGGAGAGCAGCGGCTTCATCTCTTCGATGAGGGCCTTTGCTTCGCTCGGCGTCTTGTTCATCTTCCAGTTGCCGGCGATGATGGTCTTACGGTATCTGCGATTCATTTTGGTTTTACCCCTTTCAAACTTTTCGACGGCGTATCCGTCCTGATCAATATGTACTATAGCGGGGCAGCTTACGCCCCGATATAAAGTACATTTTCGCGCAAAATGCGCAAATTACTTGTCCTGCAGGCAAGCAATGCCGGGCAGCTCCAGACCCTCGAGGAACTCGAGAGACGCGCCGCCGCCGGTGGAGATGTGGGTCATCTTGTCCGCAAAGCCCAGCTTCTCAACCGCAGCTGCAGAGTCACCGCCGCCGATGATGGAAACCGCACCGGAAGCCGCGATTGCCTTTGCAACCTCCTTGGTGCCGACAGCGAAGGTGTCAAACTCGAATACGCCCATGGGGCCGTTCCAGACAACCGTGCCGGCGTTCTTAACCGCATCGGAGAACAGCGCAATGGTCTTCGGGCCGATGTCCATGCCCATCATGTTGTCCGGCAGCTGGCCTGCTTCGTAAACAACCGGCTCCGCGTCCGCACCGAAATGGTCGCCGCAAACCGTGTCAACCGGCAGCAGGAGCTTGACGCCCTTTTCTTCCGCCTTCTTGATCAGGCCGAGCGCCAGATCCATCTTGTCGTCTTCGCACAGCGAGGTGCCGATCTTGCCGCCCTGCGCCTTGGAGAAGGTATAGGCCATGCCGCCGCCGATGATGACGGTGTCGCACTTGTCGATCAGGTTGTTGATAACATTAATCTTATCGGAAACCTTCGCGCCGCCCAGAATAGCAACGAACGGACGGGCCGGATCGGAGAGCGCCTTGCCCATGATGGAGATTTCCTTATTGATGAGGAAGCCGCAGACAGCCGGCAGATAGTCGGCAATACCGGCGGTAGAAGCATGCGCACGGTGGGACGTGCCGAATGCGTCGTTGACAAAGATTTCAGCCATATCGGCAAACGCCTTTGCCAGAGCGGGATCGTTCTTGGTCTCGCCCTTCTCGAAGCGAACGTTCTCGAGCAGAACCGCCTCGCCCGGCTTGACTTCCGCCGCGAGCTTCTTGGCATCCTCGCCGACGACATCCTTAGCCAGCTTCACTTCCTGGCCGAGCAGCTCGCCCAGACGCTTTGCAACCGGCGCGAGAGAATACTTCATATTAACCTCGCCCTTCGGACGACCGAGGTGCGAGCACAGAATCACAGCCGCATTGTGATCCAGCAGATACTTGATGGTTTCGAGCGACGCGCGAATACGCTTGTCGTCCGTGATGTTGCCGTTCTCATCCTGCGGAACGTTAAAATCGCAGCGAACGATAACCTTCTTACCGTTTACGTCGATGTCCTCCACGCTCTTCTTGTTATACTGCATAAATATCCCTCTCCCTTTCTGAATATAAAAGTTAGCGATACGGAGCAAATTTCCGGCCTTCCCATAAAAAGAATTCCGTTTCCATTACAAAATTATACTCGTTTCTCCCGTGATTCGCAAGCCAAATTGTGAAAAACCTTATCTATCCGTTCTCTTTTAGAGGATTTTTGCGTTTTGCCGGAAATAATTGTGAAATATTAAACAATATGACCAATTGACCTTAGCCGCGAGGCTGTCCATAAAATGCAACGGCAATCGCCTGCGGGCCGGTATTGGTCAGCACGGACGGCCCTATCGGACTGCGCCGCACATTCATAAAGCCTATCTCTGTACGCAGGCGTTTTTCCATTTCATCGATACGGGCAGCCGGTATATCACCGTAAAGCAGCAACGCCACCTGTCTTTCCGGCTGCACCACACGAGCGGACACCTTGCGAATGATGCCGCTGACCAACGCCTTTTCTCCGCGCACCTTGTCGCAAACCTTGACCTCGCCGCCGCACACATGGCTGATGGGCTTGAGTCCCAGCGCCTCGCCGACAAAGGCCGCGCCGCCTGAGATGCGTCCGGATTTTTTCAGATGCGTCAGGCTGTACACCCCGAGGAATGCTTCCACGCGATTGAGCCGGCTGTTCACCACGCTGCAGATCGCATCAAAGCTGTCTCCCTGATCGCGCATCTGCGTTGCCATCACCACGATATGTCCATAGATATAGGTATAGGTAGCCGAGTCAATCAGTTCAATCCGCATCGCCTCGCCCGCCTCCTCGCGGAACATGTCGCGCGCAAGGCAAGCCGCCTGATAGGTTCCCGAACCGTTGGCATTGATGAGCACACCCAAATAATGCGTGCAGCCGCGCGCAGCCGCACGCCGGTAGGAATCCAGAAATACGGTCGGCGTGATCATCGCGGTCGTCGGAATCTCCCGGCTGCTTTCAAGCAGCTTGCAGTATTCCTCGGGCGTGATGTCATAGTATTCGCGGATGGTTCTCCCCTCATGCGTGAGCGTGATGGGAATGATTTCAATGCTGTGCGACTCCACCAGCGCCTGCGGGATATCCGCGGACGAGTCGGTCATAATATGTATTTTTTCCATGTTTCCCTCCTTATCCCCGCGGGAATGGTCCCGCTCTCCTGAGGTTTTCAAAACCGGTCTGCCGCAGCGCTTCAAACGCAATCACCGCCACCGAGTTGGACAGGTTGAGGCTTCTCGCACCCTCGCGCATCGGGATGCGCACGCAGCGTTCCGGATGCGCAATCAGCATCTCTTCGGGCAGTCCCTTTGTCTCCTTGCCGAACAGCAGATAGTCGCCGTCGCGGTATGCCGCTTCATGATAGGCGCGCGGCGCCTTGGTGGTCGCGTAGAAGTAGCGGCCGTTTGGGTTCTTCTCAAAAAACTCGTTTAAATTTTTATACATGCGAACGTCCAGCAGATGCCAGTAATCCAGCCCCGCGCGTTTCATCCGCTTGTCATCGATTGCAAAGCCGAGCGGCTCTATCAAATGCAGCACGCAGCCCGTTGCCGCACAGGTGCGGGCAATGTTGCCGGTATTCTGCGGAATCTCCGGCTCGACCAGAACAATATGCAGCATATGTCTCTCCTCATTTTTCAAAGCTCTTTTTATTTTAGGCGATACCCATGCATTTTTCAAGATATTTGCTGTTTTTTCGCAAAAATAAATCCCCCAATCAGAAAAGATTGGGGGAAAATAACACTCTGTTATGCAATTTCCGCGTAAACGCCGTAAACATATCCTTGCTCGGCGGCCTGCTCATCAGTCAGCACCTCGCCGGTAAGCCGCATACCACTGCCGTCATCCGGGTAGGTGACGCCCAGTTTGCCGGTGTGCAGGGTGAGGGTCTGGGTGTCGGTCGTTCCATCGGTGAAGGTCACCGTGACGGTCAGCACCGCGCCGTCAAATTCGTCGATGCGGCCGTGCCACGCTTCGCGTAGATCGGCATTGGGATCATACGGCTTGGGCTCGCCCCAGAATCCATAACTTACTTCCGGATCATAGTCGTCCACAAAACCGTTTTCCAGCTTCCAACAGGCATCGATCTCGGATGCATTCTCTGTTTCGCCTAAACCGTATGACATCACCTCATCCGCGCCTTCCAACCGTGGGTCGGATGCAGCTTCCGCTGCCGCAACAGCGGAACTTTTCCCTGCCCGCAAGGCCTCTTCCGCCGCTGCCGTCATCTGATAATATGCATCTACATCAAAACCGGTCAGCGTCTTGGTGCGATACAGACCACCTTTATCCATCGACGCGCTCACGCTTTGGATATTCTCGCCTGTCACCTTGAACAAACAGCCGGAGAAAAATCCTTTTTCTGGGTCGTCCACGCCAGCTCCATCATCGAACACAATCTTGCTGTTCTTTGGCTCCAGCACCTCCCCTGTTTCCGCAGCATACGCCACGATGCCGAACGAGTGCGCGACCGCCTCAGCCACTGCATCGGAAGCGGGCTGGCCGCTTTGCTGCGACTTCCAAACCGCCGTGCCGCCGACCACCACGCCGAATGCACATGCCACGGCTACAATCCTCTTTGCCATGCCGAACCGGCGGCGCGGCGCAGCTGCCAGATGCTGCGGTGTGTTCTGTTGCTCTTCCCGACGCGCCTGCCGCGCTGCTGCAAGGGTGCGCTCCTTCAGTTCATCTGGCGCTTTGATATTCTTCAGTCGGTTCCAGTTGTTCCGGTTGTCCATCATCATTTCCCTCCAGTTCGATTCTCAGTTTTTTGCGGGCGCGGTGCAGGCGGGTGCGCACCGTCGCGGGGCGGCAGCCCACCAGCGGCGCGATTTCGTCCGTACCATACCCCTCGACGTAGTGCAGCCAGACCACGATACGCAAATCGTCCGGCAGTGCGCGCACCGCCTGCCAGAGTTCGTCGTTTCCGTCTTGTGCCGGTGCTGCGGCATCTGGAGCGGCCTCAAGCGGCGCAGTGCGCCGAAACCATGCCGACCGACGCAGGTCGTTGCAGCAGTTGACTGTCACGCGCAGCAGCCACGCCTTGAGATGCTCGTCATCGCGGAAGTCGGTTGTGTCGCGCAGCAGCCGCAGGAATACCTCCTGATACACGTCCTCCGCATCCGCGCGGCTGTCCAGCCGGCAAAGTGCCAGCCGATACACCGCGTTGCCGCAGCGCTCCATCGCGTTACACAGAAATGTGTCTGAACGCAGGTTGGTTTGCATCTTGCTCCATCCTCCTTTCTGCCAACAACACGAGGAAAATTGCCGGATTGTTCCCAATTCCGCACTTCCTTTTCCCCCTTTTTCGTCGCTGTCCAACCATTCTTTGTTAATAATGTTCATTTTTACCGCCCTTATATGGTCATATTGAACAATAATGCTTCGCATTTTTCAGAAATATTGAATAAATTTCATCTTGCAGTTTTATATAAAATCACTATAATAGAATTATCAAATCAAGTGTGAGGTCAACCGCTTGTTGTTCCACATCGGTGCCGATCACGCTTCACGCCGCGTTTCCTGTTAAGATCGCGCTTTCCTTTTTTGACAGTCTCCAATTACCTTTTCTCTTTTATACTATTCTCTTTCACGGGGCTGCCCATATGGGCAGCCCTTCCTCTTTGCCTTGTTTTTCCCACACAGGAAACGGGCGGCATCCTTCGATGCCGCCCGTTTTGTTTTCATGGTTTATTTTGCAAAAAATTGTCGTGTCTGCTTGATATTCTCGTCGATTGCTGCGCGCAGCGCCTCGGCTGATTCAAAGCGTTTTTCCGGCCGCAGGAACTTGTGCAGCTCCACATGAACCATCTTGCCGTACAGGTCGCCCGCAAAATCGAGCAGATGCGGCTCAATGGTCGGCGCACCGCCGTCCATAAACGTCGGCTTGATGCCGATGTTGGTTGCCGCAATGTAACGTTTACCGCCCACCAGCACACGCGTCGCATACACGCCATAGGGCGGCAGCGCCATTTCAGGCGGCAGCGCGAGGTTGACGGTCGGCACTTGCAGCACACTGGTTCCCACTCGCCGACCATGCTCGACCACACCGGTCACGGTGTACGGATGACCGAGGAAGCGTGCCGCACCCTCCATGTCGCCCTGCGAAATCAGCTGTCGAATATAGGTCGAGGAGACCACAATACCGTCCACCTTAACATCCTCAATGCAGTCATAGCCGATACCGGCCTTGCGACATTCCTCTGCCATGCCCTCGGCATTTCCCTTTCCCTTATAGCCGAAACGGTTGTTGCGGCCCGAGATGAGCCAGCGCGCACCAAACTGCTCGATGAGCATTTTGTGAATGAAATCGCGCCAGTCCATGTGCTGCATATGTTCGTCAAAATGGCCGAAGATGACCTCATCCACGCCGCCGAGCACTTTGATTTCCTCGCGGCGATAGGCATTGGCCGTCAGCAACGGCACCTGACGCCCCAGCACCACGGAATCCGGATGTACGTCAAACGTGAACACTGCGCTTGTGCCGCCAATCTGCTTTGCGCGCTCAACCGCGCGCTCCATCAGTGCCTGATGGCCCAGATGGACGCCGTCAAAATAGCCCAGCGCAATCGCACGCGGCTTTTGATATTCCCGCATAGGGTTGCCCCCTTCTGAACACCTGCCCGCAGGCAGACTGTATTATTTGAAATTCTTATAGACAAACAGGCCCAATCCGCCTTTATTGAGCACGCGCACCTGTCCAAGCAGGAGAAACTGCTTTTGATGGTACACGCGGCACAACGCACTTTCGGTTTCTGGCATGCCTGCCGCCTGACGCGGAAAAACCACCGCGCCCCGCGCAATGCGTTCCGCGCCCTCGTCAGTAAGTGTCACCGCGGGATATTCGGCAAACAGGCCGTCCACGGGCAGCAGTAAATCCTGCACCGTGCCGTCCTGCATCGCCCGCTCAACCGCATCAAACGTGTGGCAGGCATCCAGCGGATACGCTCCCGCGCGCGTGCGCACCAAGCTGTGCATCACTGCCAGCGTACCGAGCGACACGCCCATATCATGCACCAGCGTGCGCACATACGTTCCCTTGCTGACACGCAGCCGCAATGTGCCCTGCTGAGTATCCTCATCGAAATCCGCAAGTGACATCTCCTGCACAAAGATATCACGTGCGGGCCGCTCCACCTCCTTGCCCTTGCGGGCAAGGTCATAGAGTTTTTGGCCATTGACCTTGACTGCCGAATACATCGGCGGCACCTGCTGCTGCGCGCCCAAAAAGCGCGCCGCCGCCTGCGCGACCTCGTCGCGCGTCGCGGTTCGGCCGCTGCGGCGCAGCGTTTGGCCGGTCACGTCCTGCGTGTCGGTTTCATAGCCGAGCGTGAAGCCCGCAACGTATTCCTTGTCCTGCGCGGCGGCGAAATCCGCCGCTTTGGTCGCCCCGCCGACAAACACCGGCAATACACCGGTCGCCATCGGGTCGAGCGTGCCGCCGTGCCCGATGCGCCGCGTGTGCAGGATACCGCGCAGCTTGGCGACCACATCATGCGAGGTAAACCCTTGCGGCTTGTCCATCAGCAGGATACCGCAAAGTTCAGTTTGCTGCATGGTACTGCTCCCGTGCGGCTACAAGGATAGCTGCCTTGGCCTCTTCCATGCCGCAGTCAAAGCTCGCGCCGCCCGCGCGGATATGTCCGCCGCCGCCGCATTTCCTGCAAATGGCCGACGCATCCATTTCCTTGGTCGTGCGCACGGATGCCTTGACCGTTTTATCCTTGTTTTCGGTCAGCGTGATACCGATTTGCACGCCCTCGATCTGCCGTGTGAGCGACGCGATCGAGTCCAAATCATCCATATCCGCGCCCGTGCGGTCGATATCCGCGCGCCACAGCACCGCCACCGCAATCGTGCCGTCCTCATAGAACTCCATCGTATCAAAGATGATGCGCTCCATCTGGAAACGCGGCATGGTCTTGGTCTCAAACAGGGCGCGGTTGATTTCGCCGCCGTCGATACCCGCGGTCAGGCACGCCGCCGCGACCGCGTGGGTGTGCGCGGTCGTATTGGAGAACTTAAAGCATCCGGTATCGGTCGAAACGCCAATATAAACGCACTCGGCAATGTCGGTGGTCAGCTTCACGCCGAGCGCCATAATCACGTCATACAGCACCTCGGCGCACGCGCCCGCGTCCGGTCGAACCAGATTTTTCTTGCCGAAACCGAGATTGGAGCGGTGATGGTCGATCACCAGATCGACCTTGCCCTTGTACTCCTCCGCCGTATCCGGAAACAGCTTTTCCTCCGCAATGTCGGTGGAAACCACAAACCGCGGCTGAAAGCCCTCGGGCGGATAGCAGGGCACGATGAGCGGCGCATAGCGTTTGGTGATCTCGGGATTTTGCAGAATAAATGCGGTCTTACCGATCTGCCGCAGCGCACGGCACAGCGCGCCCGCGCAGCCCGTGGTATCGCCATCCGGGCGGCGGTGGCACAGGATGAGGATGTCGTCCGCGCCTTGCAGCGCCGCGGCAGCGCCCGCAACGTCTACGGTCATTCCTCGTCCTCCCCTCCAAGCTTGCCTTCATTTTTCAGTTCGTGCAGCATTTCTGAAATATGCGCGCCGTGGGTAATCGAGTTGTCCAGCTCGAACACCAGCTCGGGCGCATAACGCAGCTGCACCCTGTGGCCCACCTCGCGCCGCAGCCAGCCCGCGGCGGATTTCAGGCCCTTCATGACCTCCTTGGCCTGCGTTTCGCTTCCCAGTACGGAGATATAGCACTTGGCATAGCGCAAGTCGTTGGTCACTTCGCAGTGCACCACCGAAACCAGACCGTTCTGCACGCGCGGGTCCTTAACTTCACGCATGGCTTCGGCCAGTGCCTTCATGACTTCTTCCGAAATGCGGTCAATTCGTGTAGACAAAATACATTCCTCCTTTTATGAGGGATGGGTAAATTTGCGGCGCGCATCGCGCCGCATGTATTCCGCTTTCTCTGGAGAGAAAGCGCAAAAAGCCGCGACATGTGCGTGGCTTTTTGCCGCCCGTGCTGTGCCGTGTCTCACACGGCACAGCGCCCTCGTTTGAAAGCGTGCTTTCAAATGAAGCCCGTCAGGGCTTTACTTCCTCCATCACGAAGCATTCAATGATATCCTGCTCCTTGATGTCGTTATAGTTTTCAATGCTCATGCCGCACTCGTAGCCGGATGCGACTTCCTTGACATCGTCCTTAAAGCGCTTGAGCGTATTGAGGTGGCCCTCGTGGAACACGATGCCGTCGCGCACCACGCGCACCTCGGCGTTGCGCTGAATCTTGCCATCCTGCACATAGCAGCCGGCAACCGCGCCCGCGCCGGTAATCTTGAACACCTGACGCACTTCAGCATGGCCGAGCACCACTTCCTTGAACTTCGGCTCGAGCATGCCCTTCATCGCCTGCTCCATTTCCTCGATCGCGTCATAAATGACACGGTACATGCGCATATCCACGCCCTGCTGTGCAGCAGAGTCGGTTGCGGTGCGGTCAGGACGCACGTTAAAGCCGACAATGATCGCGCCGGACGCTGCGGCAAGCATAACGTCGGACTCGTTGATTGCGCCGACCGCGCCGTGGATAACCTTGACGCGCACTTCGTCGTTGGTGAGCTTTTCGAGCGACGCACGGATCGCCTCAACCGAACCCTGTACGTCGGCCTTGACGATGATGTTCAGCTCCTTCATCTCGCCTTCCTGAATGGAAGCGAACAGGTTGTCGAGCGTGACCTTGTGGAACTGCTTGTTGCGCTCTTCCTTTTCCTTGTCCTTACGCTGCGCAACCAGCTCGCGCGCCATCTTCTCGTCGTCTACCGCGTCGAAGATATCGCCCGCGCCCGGTACCTCCGCCAGACCGATGATCTCAACCGGAACGGACGGGCCGGCTTCCTGAATCTTCTTGCCGTCGTCGTTGGTCATCGCGCGCACACGGCCAACTGCCGTGCCTGCAATAACCGTATCGCCCGCATGCAGCGTGCCGTTTTGTACCAGCAGCGTCGCCACCGGACCGCGGCCCTTGTCAAGCTTGGCTTCGATAACCGTACCGTGTGCCTTGCGGTTCGGGTTGGCCTTGAGGTCTGCCACCTCAGCGGTCAGCAGCACCATTTCGAGCAGATTTTCAATGCCCTGACCAAACTTTGCCGAAATCTGGCACACAATCGTGTCGCCGCCCCACTCTTCAGGCACAATTTCGTACTCGGTCAGCTGCTGGAGCACGCGGTCCGGATTGGCGCCCGGCTTGTCGATTTTGTTTACCGCCACGATAATCGGCACATTTGCCGCCTTGGCGTGGTTGATCGCCTCAATGGTCTGGGGCATCACGCCGTCGTCCGCCGCCACGACCAGAATCGCAATGTCGGTAACCTGTGCGCCGCGGGCACGCATGGACGTAAACGCCGCATGGCCCGGGGTATCCAGGAAGGTGATCGGCTTGCCATCCACCGCGACGCGGTATGCGCCGATGTGCTGGGTGATGCCGCCGGCCTCGCCCTCGGTCACCTTGGTTTTGCGGATCGCATCAAGCAGACTGGTCTTACCGTGGTCTACGTGACCCATAACAACGACAACCGGATCGCGGGGCTGCAGTTCGTCCTCGCTGTCCTCGTGCTCGTCAAACAGACGCTCCTCGATGGTAACGTGCACTTCCTTCTCGACCTTGCAGCCCATTTCCTCGGCAACGATTGCCGCGGTATCAAAGTCGATGATCTCCGAGATGGAGGCCATGACGCCCAGCTTGATGAGACCCTTGATAACGTCCGCCGCGGTGCGCTTCATACGGGAGGCCAGCTCGCCGACCGAAATTTCGTCCGGTATCATGACCTTAACCGGAATCTTCTTGAGCGCTGCCATCTGCTGCTGGCGCTGCAGGCGCTTCATTTTCTCCTGCTCCTCCTGACGGCGCTTGTTGCCGAAGGGCTTGGAGCGCTGGTCGGACTTCTTGGTCAGCTTCTGCTTTTTCTGGCCACGCGATTCCATGCGCTCGGCCTTGGCGTCCACCAGCTTATCGACATGGTCGTCATACTTGGCCAAATTGACGTCGCCGGTGCCGCGGGTATCGATGCGGTGCACCTGCTTGACCTTGCTGCTGGCCGGCTGCGCCGGTTTCTCGCTTTCCGGATTGGTTTCCTTCGCCGTGCCCGCTTCCTTCGGCGCATCCGTTACCGCCTGCTCCTTTGCCGGCTTTTCCGCCTTTTCTGCTTTGTCGGACGCGCCGGACGATGCCTGACGGTTGAGCACCTGCTCCAGATCGGCAACCTGATTATGCTGCGTCATATATTCAAAGATAACGCTCAATTCCTCATCGCCGAGCACCTGCATATGGTTTTTAGGTGTGGTGCAGTACTCAGTAAGGATTTCCGTAATCTCCTTGGTAGATGCACCGAAATCCTTTGCGACCTCGTGTACGCGATATTTATTCTCTATTGCCATGGGCAACTCCTCCTATACACTGTTCTTCGATACAGCCGTACAGGCTGCATCGAGAGGGGACGCACCGCGTGAAACGCGGATGCGTCCGAAGCTGCGCAAAGTTCCGATGCGCGAAACTTTGCTCCGCTCTGGTATCCCATACGCCGGCAAAGCCGGTGTAGGGGATGAAAATCACCGCTCTGCTTTGCTGCGCGGGGATTTTGTATGAAAGACGCGCTTTGCGCGTGGGTTTTTGGTGGGTTTGTGCTGCGCGGTCGGACGGCTGCTCGTTCCCGTCTTGCGGAAATGGCCGCTGCCGTTTCCGCTGTGCTGCGAGGCCGTGCGTCTGCGTTCGTCCGTCCTGCGCTGCGGTTTGGCAGGCCCGGACGGTTTTTCGTCCGTCTTAGCCTGTGTCTCCCGGTCACGGGGTTTCTTTTTGCCCCGTCTCGACTGGATGCGCACATTCTTTTCGCTCAGCTGCGCCGCTACAGTCTCATATTGCGTATGCGTCGCGGCCAGCTTACCGATGGCCGCAGCCGCCATGCCAATGTCGCTGAGCGCGCACACGGCGCAGCCGTTCTTGCCAATCGCCGCGCCCAACGCCTCCTTGCCGTGCGGCAAGGTGATGCACGGCACGTTCGCACGCTCGGCGTACATTGCCGCTTTTTTGGCCGTGCTTTCGCCCGCGTCCGCGGCTACCAGCACACAGCGCGCTTTATGGTCGGCGCAGAGCTGACGCACCAACTCATCACCAAACGCCAGCTTACCGGCGCGTCGCGCCAGCCCCAGCATACCGAGACAGGGATCACTCGCCATGCGCACCCTCCTGTTCCATCTGCTGCTCCAGCTGGTCGTAAACCTCTTCGGGAACCGATACGGACAGTGCGCGCTCAATTGCACGGCTCTTACGCGCCTTTTTCAGACAGTCCGGCTTGCCGCACAGATACGCCCCGCGACCGGGCGCTTTGCCCTTGAAATCCAGCGTGATTTCACCTTCGGGTGAACGCACCACGCGGATGAGTTCACGCTTGGGAAAATGTTCGCGGCAGCCAAGGCATTGCCGCATGGGGATTTTCTTCTGCACCATATTCTGCCGCACCCCCGTTTTGTTATTCGCCCTGCGAAGCGGGAGCGATGTCAATTTTGCAGCCGGTCAGCTTGGCGGCAAGGCGCGCGTTCTGGCCTTCCTTGCCGATGGCCAGCGACAGCTGATCATCCGGCACAATCACGCGGCAGGACTTGTTGTCCGCCTGCATAGTCGCGGAGATGACGTCCGCCGGCGCAAGGGCCGCGGAAACAAACTGCGCGGTATCCTCGTTCCACTTGATGATATCGATTTTTTCGCCGTTCAGCTCGCCCGTGATATTGGCCACGCGCGCGCCGCGCGTACCGACGCATGCGCCGATGGGGTCGACGTTCTCCTCGTGCGACACAACCGCTATCTTTGTGCGATTGCCCGCCTCACGCGCGATGCTCTTGACCTCGACCACGCCGGAATGGATTTCCGGTACTTCCAGCTCGAACAGGCGCTTGACCAGTCCCGGATGCGTGCGGGAAACCACAACCTGTGGGCCGCGCGTGCCACGGCGCACTTCAATCAGGTAGACCTTGAGGCGCTGACCCTCGACCAGCTCCTCGCCGCGCACCTGCTCGGTGGCGGAAAGCACCGCTTCGCTCTTCTCGCCGCCCGAAACCACATCCAGATACGCATTGCCCGAGCGCGGGTCGATGCGGGAGATGACGCCGGTCAGAATTTCATGCTCCTTGCTCTCAAATTCTGAAATTACCATGCCGCGCTCCGCTTCGCGGATGCCCTGAATGATGACCTGCTTGGCAGTCTGCGCCGCGATGCGGCCGAATGACTTGGTCGGAATATCAATGTCGATAATGTCGCCCACCATCGGGTTTTTCTTATATTCCGCGGCCTCTTCCAGCGTAATCTCCTCATACGGCTCGTAAAGATCCTCCGCCCTGACCACGGTTTTGCGCACATACATTCGGATGGTTTTCTTGTCGCGGTCCGGCTCGACAAATACGTTATCCGTCATGCCATCGTTGTCGCGCTTGTATGCGGTGATCAGCGCCTGACCCACGCGGTCCAGCATGTAGTCCACCGGGATCCCCTTTTCCTTTTCGAGCTGCTCCAGCGCGTCAAAAAATTCTGCGTTCACCATTTTTTCCAATCAAACTCCTTACTTATATCTCAACCGCAAGCCGTACCGCGGCGATATCCGCCGGCTCATAAACCGTGCGCTGTCCGCCGGTTTCCAGCGTTACATTGCCGTTTTCATAGGCAATCAAGGTGCCTTCGACCTGTTTTGCTCCGTTTACCGGCTTATAAAATCCAACCTCGACCGGGTGGCCGAGAAACGCCGCGAAGTGCTCGGGCTTTTTCAGCCGCCGCGACAGCCCCGCCGAGGATACGCACAGCGTATAGGACGGCATGCTGTCAAATTCCTTTTCGTCCAGCATCGGGTCAAGCGCGCGCGACACCTGCTCGCACTGGTCGATATGCACGCCGTCCGGATGGTCGACGGTGACGGTCAGCATATACTGTCCGCCTTCCTTTTCAAATTCCACGTCCCATAGGGAAACGCCGGCCTGCTCGCACAGGGGACGGACCAGCTCCTCCACGCGGGCGACGATCTGCTTTGCCTGCAAAGCCATCCCTCCTTCAAAAAAACTCCAAGCAAAGCGTAAGGAGTGGCTTTCGCCACTCCTTACGGTTACTTTCTTACTGAACGTGCTTAGTATATCACGTTTCCGCTGTAAATGCAAGGTATTTTCGTGCAGAAAACACGTTTTTTCTAAAATTTGTTTGTTATGCCGGTCATCTTGCACATAAAAAATGTTATCCAGTAAGCACGCTACTGGATAACCTTTTTCAAAGCAGTCTTTACTTGACCAGCTCAATGATCGCCATTTCGGCAGCGTCGCCGCGGCGGGGACCGGTCTTGATGATGCGGGTGTAGCCGCCGTTACGGCTTGCATACTCCGGCGCAATCTCAGAGAACAGCTTTGCCACTACAGCCTCCTTGGTGATGAAAGCCATCGCCTGGCGGCGGGAAGCCAGCGTGTTCTTCTTGCCAAGGGTAATCATCTTCTCCGTCAGCGGGCCGACTTCCTTGGCGCGGGCAACAGTGGTCTCAACCTTGCCGTTCTCCAGCAGGTAGGTCACCATCGCACGCAGCATCGCCATACGGTGATCCGTCGGACGGCCGAGCTTGCGATTGTTAGCCATTCGTGTTTACCTCCAAAATAAAGTAAAGGCGGCGGCGCGGCTTAACGTGCCGCCGCGTTGTAGTTCTTATCATGAACCGATACGGTTATGCGGCAACCGTCCGGATCATTCCTCGGACTTGGCCAGATGCAGGCCCATGGCCTCCAGCTTGCCGATAACCTCTTCCAGCGACTTGCGGCCCAGATTGCGGACCTTCATCATGTCCTCTTCGGAAGTGTTGATCAAATCCTCGACGGTGTTGATGCCTGCGCGCTTGAGGCAGTTGAACGAACGCACCGAGAAGTCCAGCTCCTCAATGGTCATTTCAAGCACCTTATCGTGCTGCGCTTCAGCCTTCTCCACCACCGTGGACTTGGAGCCAATCTCCTCGGACAGGTCGACGAACAGGTCGAGGTGGTCGCGCAGGACCTTCGCGCCGAGCGAAACCGCGTCGCGCGCGGTGATCGTGCCGTCGGTCCATACCTCGAGTGTGAGTTTATCATAGTCGGTCAGATCACGCACACGGGTATTTTCCACCGTGTAGTTGACCTTATAGACCGGCGTGTAGATCGAATCCACCGGAATGACCCCGATAGAGGTCTGATGCTGCTTGTTTTTCTCAGCCGGCACATAGCCGCGGCCGGAAGTCAGCGTGATCTCCATGGACAGACGCGCGTCGCTCATCAAGGTAGCGATGTGCATGTCGGGATTGAGAATCTCAACCTCGCCGTCGGCATGGATATCACCGGCCTTGACCTCGCCCTCACCGGCGGCCTCAATGTAGACCGTCTTGGGGCCGTCGCAATGCAGCTTGGCAATGATGCCCTTGATGTTCAGCACAATCTCGGTCACGTCTTCTTTAACGCCCGGAATGGTGGAAAACTCATGCTGCACGCCGGCAATCTTGATGCTGGACGCTGCCGTACCGGGCAGCGAGGAGAGCAGGATGCGGCGTAGGGAGTTGCCCAGCGTGGTGCCATATCCGCGCTCCAGCGGCTCTACGACGAACTTACCGTAAGAACCGTCCTCAGCGAGCTGTTCACAGTCAATACGCGGCTTTTCGATTTCGATCATTTGGTACCCTCCTTCACATTGGTTGGAAACTCTAAGCGGAGCAAGCGAAGCAGACGCCTCGCCAGCTCCAAAAGCGAGGGTCTATTATTTCGAGTACAACTCGACGATGAGGTGCTCTTCAACATCGTAGTCGATGTCATCGCGGGCCGGCATCGCAACGATCTTGCCCTCGAAGGAGTCCTTGGCCTTGTCAATCCACTTGGGGCAGGCCTTCTTACCGTTCTCCTCCAGCAGGGTCTTGAACTTGGTGGAGGTGCGGGACTTCTCACGGACAGCAACAACATCGCCCGGCTTTACCTGATAGGACGGGATGTTGACGCGCTTGCCGTTTACAGTAAAGTGCGCGTGGTTTACCAGCTGACGCGCCTCGCGGCGGGTGTTGGCAAAGCCCATGCGGAAAACGACGTTGTCCAGACGACGCTCGAGCTCCTGCAGCAGGATAGAACCGGTGATGCCCTGCTTGCGGTCAGCCTTCTCGTAGTAAGCACGGAACTGCTTCTCGAGAACGCCGTAGATGAATTTTACCTTCTGCTTTTCAGCCAGCTGCATGCCATACTCGGACTGCTTACGGCGGGTCTGCTTGGGCTGACGCTTGGTGGACTTGGAGTAGCCCAGAACCGCGGGGGAGAGACCAAGCGTCTTGCAGCGCTTGAGAACGGGCTGTGTATTCTTAGCCATTTATCGGTTTCCTCCTCTATTAGACTCTTCTTCTCTTGGGCGGGCGGCAGCCATTGTGCGGGATCGGGGTTACGTCCTTAATCATGGTAACCTCGAGGCCGGCAGCCTGCAGCGCACGGATCGCAGCCTCACGGCCGGAACCGGGGCCCTTGACGTAAACTTCAACAGTCTTGAGGCCGTGCTCCATCGCAGCGGCGGCAGCGGTCTCAGCTGCGGTCTGCGCCGCGAACGGAGTGGACTTACGCGAGCCGCGGAAGCCCATTTCGCCGGAGGAAGCCCAGGAAATCGCGTTGCCGTTCAGGTCGGTGATGGTAACGATAGTGTTGTTGAAAGAGGAACGGATGTGAGCCGCGCCCTTTTCAATGTTCTTGCGCTCGCGGCGGCGCGTACGGGTCGCCGCGCCCTTCTTCTGTACCTTAGCCATTTATACGTTCCCCTCCTTACTTCTTCTTGTTCGCAATGGTCTTCTTCGGGCCCTTGCGGGTACGCGCGTTGGTCTTGGTGCGCTGGCCGCGAACCGGCAGGCCGCGACGGTGACGCAGGCCGCGGTAGCAGCCGATTTCAACCAGGCGCTTGATATTCAGGCCGATTTCGCGGCGCAGGTCGCCTTCGACGTTGTAGTCGCGGTCGATTACTTCACGCAGCTTAGCGGCTTCTTCTTCAGTCAGATCCTTGACGTGGGTATCCGGATTGATACCGGTCTTGGCAAGGATTTCGTTGGATGTCTTGCGGCCAATGCCGAAGACGTAGGTCAGGCCGATCTCCACGCGCTTCTCGCGGGGAAGGTCAACACCGGCAATACGTGCCATATTTTCTATAACCTCCGATTTGTTACACTGAGGCGTGTTGGCAAACACAGTATAGGGACCGCCTCCGCCCCTGCAGCGCCGCACTCGCCGTGCGTGCTTGTCGTGTTCACGTAAACCATCATCCCGCGCCTTATGCGCGGCAATTTATCCGAAAACGGGAAAACCCGGTTTTCGTACTGTTGCGCCGTCAGGCGCATTTCATCAGGCAACCGCCGCGCAGTTGCCGTAAAAACCCGCGACATGCGCGTGGGTTTTTACACAAACCGACGGAGAATTGTGCCCATAGGGCGCGATTCGCAGTCGGTAAACTCGATCGAAAGCGTGGTTTCGATCGAAATCATCCCTGCTTCTGCTTGTGCTTCGGGTTCTGGCAGATAACCATAACCTTGCCCTTGCGGCGGATGATCTTGCACTTCTCGCAGATCGGCTTTACAGACGGTCTTACCTTCATGACATTTTACCTCCATCAAAATTTTTGGTGGGATGGGACACCGGCATAACCGGCGACCGCTGGCGCTCGGGTCACATACGCGCCTCCGCCCGCTTTTTTCTTACTTGGAACGCCAAGTGATACGACCGCGGGTCAGGTCGTAGGGCGACATCTGAACGGTGACCTTGTCGCCGGGAAGAATACGGATAAAATTCATGCGGAGCTTGCCGGAGATATGGGCAAGGATCTTATGCCCGTTGGGCAGCTCCACCTGAAACATCGCGTTAGGCAGCGCCTCTATGACGGTACCTTCCAGTTCGATTACATCATCTTTTGCCATTTACGGGATACCCTCCTCGGTCAATTTGCGTCCTCCGCCCCCGTCCAGAGGGCGAGCGCTTTACGGATATCGCTGTTGGTCAGGCGGCCGTTTTCCAGCAGCTTGTGCTGGGTGCGTTCATCGCACCGGCCCTGACGGCTGACATGCCGGCGGCGCTTGCGCTTCGGGTTTTCCGCCCGACGGCCGCGCCCGTTGGCCAGCAGAAGAAACTCCCCCTCTTCCGCGACAACCAGCATCAAAAGCCCCTTATCCCTTCCGGTCAGCGACAGGACAATGTCGGCTGTATGAGTCTCTGCCATTACAGCACCTCGCCGTCGATATTGGTCATAATCTCCGGCTCTCCATCTGTGATGGCAATGGTGTTTTCGTAGTGGGCGGACAATTTGCCGTCCTTGGTTTTGACGGTCCAGCCGTCCGGCAGGACCTTAATGTCATACACACCCACGTTGACCATGGGTTCCACTGCGATGGTCATACCGCGCTGTAAACGGAGGCCGTGGCCGGGGCGGCCGAAATTCGGCACTTCGGGGGATTCGTGCAGATTCTCGCCCACGCCGTGACCGACGTACGCACGCACGACCGAAAATCCGTTTTTCTCCACATAGGCCTGTACGGCCGCGGAGATATCCGAAACGCGATAGCCCTCGCGGGCAAATTTGATACCCTCATAGAAGCTCTGCCGGGTCACCTCGATCAAGCGCTTGGCTTCGTCGCTGACCGCACCGCAAGGTACGGTGCAGGCACAATCGCCATGGAAGCCGCCGATATAGGCGCCAACGTCCACCTTCACAATATCGCCCTCGTTGACCACGCGGGTGTCGGAAGGGATACCGTGAATGACCTCGTCGTTGATCGATACACAGGCGCTGCCGGGAAAGCCGGCATAACCGAGGAAGGAGGGCTTACCGCCCGCCTGCTCGATTGTTTTACGGACAATCCGGTCAATCTCGCCCGTAGTGACACCGGGGTGGACGGCGTCCGCCGCCGCCTTACGCGCAATGGCGGTCAGGCGGCAGGCAACGCGCATCCGTTCGAGCTCCTGCTCTGTTTTAATGCGTATCATATCTTACAGACCCAGCGCGGCAACCGCGAGCTTTTCGGTTTCCCGAATGCCCTGCGCGCCGTCGATGCTCTTGAGCTTGCCCTGGGCCTCATAATAGCCCTTGAGCGGCTCGGTCTGCTCGCGATAGGTTTCCTGACGGCGCTTGACTACGTCCGGCTGGTCGTCGCTGCGGATAACCAGCTTATCGCCGCAGATATCACATACGCCTTCCACACGCGGCGGGTTGGCATCGATGTGGTAGGTTGCGCCGCAGCGCAGGCACACGCGGCGACCGGTCATACGCTTTGCAATCACCTCGTAGGGTACCTCGAGGGAGAGTGCGCAATCAATTTCGGCAATCTTGTCCAGCGCTTCCGCCTGCGGAATGGTGCGCGGAAAACCGTCGAGGATGAAGCCGCTCTTGCAGTCACGCTGCGCGATGCGCTCCTCGAGCAGGTTGATTACCAGCTCATCCGGCACAAGCTGGCCGGCATCCATGAAGCCCTTGGCCTTCTGGCCGAGGGGGGTATTGTTCTTGATTGCCTCACGCAGGATATTGCCAGTGGAGATGCTGGGAATGCCCATCTTCTCAATCAGATAGGATGCAAGCGTTCCCTTGCCGGCGCCCGGAGCGCCCAGTAAAATCAATTTCACTTTCTAATACGCCTCCAGCATTATTCCAAGAAGCCCTTGTGATGACGCATGAGCATCTGCGCCTCCATCTGCTTGACCGTATCAAGCGCAACGCCGACCACGATGATGACCGAGGTGCCGCCCAGCGCCACATTGGACAGCGTGGGAGAAATGGCACCGACAATCAGCGGCAGAATCGCAACGACTCCCAAGAAGAGCGCACCGACAAAGGTGACCTTGCCCAGCGCCTTGGTGATGAAGTCCGAAGTCGGCTTGCCCGGACGGAAGCCCGGAATAAAGCCGCCGTTCTTCTTGAGATTGTTGGCGATCTCGATCGGGTTGAACTGAATGGATGCGTAGAAATACGCAAACGCAAGGATCAACAGTGCATAAACCACGATATAGAATGGGTTAGACTGTGAGAACAGGTTCATGATATGATAGCCGACCGTACCCGACTGCGGCTGCCAGAACATCGAAATGGTCTGCGGCAGGGAGAGGATGGACGATGCGAAAATAATCGGCATAACGCCGGACGCATTGACCTTGATCGGCAGGTGGGTGGACTGGCCGCCGTACATCTTACGGCCAACCACACGCTTTGCGTACTGTACCGGAATGCGGCGCTCCGCATTGGACATGAACACAATGAACACCACGATGGCCAGACCGATGACAATCATCAGCACAGCCGACAGGATGCCCTGACCGCCCGTCTGCACGAGGTTCCACAGCGTGCGAACCAGAGACGGACCACGCGAAACGATACCGGCAAACAGGATAATCGAAATACCGTTGCCGATGCCGTTCTGGGTGATATGCTCGCCCAGCCACATGATCAGCGCGGTGCCCGCGGTGAAGGTCAGGATGATTGCAGCGCCGGCCAGTGCGCCCGTGTTGGACAGGAAGCCCTGGCTGCGCAGCAGCGCGTAGTAAGAGAAGCCCTGCAGAAGGCCCAGGATAACCGCCAGATAGCGGGTCCATGATGCAATCTTCTTGCGGCCTTCCTCGCCGCCGTCCTTAACCATGCGCTCGAGGGCGGGGATGGCAACGGTCAGCAGCTGCAGAATGATGGATGCGTTGATATACGGGGTGATCGACATGGCGAAAATCGTCGCCTGTGACAGACCGCCGCCGGTAAACATATCCAAATAGCCGAGCATCGAACCGCCGACAGCAGCCTGCTCAAAATACTGCGCCAGCAGCGTGGTGTTGATAAACGGAACGGGAATGCACGAGCCAAAGCGGAAGATCAGCAGAATAAACAGCGTGTACAGGATCTTCTTGCGCAGCTCGGGCATATGCCAAGCGTTTTTAAGGGTTTGAAACACCTTAAATCACCTCGGCCTTTCCGCCTGCGGCTTCGATCTTCTCCTTTGCGGACGCAGAGAACGCTGCGGCTTTCACCGTCAGCTTCTTTGTCAGCGTGCCGTTGCCAAGGATCTTGATGCCGTCGAGAGCATTCTTGACGATACCGGCCTCGCGCAGGGACTCTGCGGTGACCTCGGTGCCGTCCTCAAACTTCTCCAGAGCGGAAACATTGACCGGTGCGTAGGTGGTGCCGAAAATATTGTTGAAGCCGCGCTTGGGCAGACGACGAGCCAGAGGCATCTGGCCGCCTTCAAAGCCGGGGCGGACGCCGCCGCCCGAACGGGCCCACTGACCCTTGTGACCGCGGCCTGCGGTCTTGCCGTTACCGGAACCAGCGCCGCGGCCCTTGCGGTAAGCGGGCTTTGCAGAACCCGCGGCAGGCGATAATTCGTGAAGCTTCATGGGTTACGCCTCCTCTACAACTTCGAGCAGGTAACCGATCTGCTTTACCTTGCCGCGCGTCTGCGCGTTGTCCGGCTGAACGGTTACATCGTTAATCTTCTTAAGCCCCAAAGAATGAGCGGTCGCGATGTGCTTATCCAAGCGGCCGACCAGGCTCTTTTTCAGGGTAATCTTCATGTTAGCCATTGTGAGTTACCCCTTTCTTACAGTTCTTCTACGGCTTTGCCGCGAACAGCCGCTACCTGAGCAGCGTCGCGCAGGCTCTTGAGGCCTTCCATCGTTGCGGTTACAACGTTCTGCGGGTTGTTGGAGCGCAGGCACTTGGTACGGATGTCCTTGATGCCGGCAGCCTCAACGACTGCACGAACCGCGCCGCCGGCGATAACGCCGGTACCGGGAGCGGCGGGCTTGAGCAGAACGCGGCCCGCGCCGAACTCACCGATCACCTCATGCGGGATGGTGGTGCCCTTCAGCGAAATCTTAACGAGGTTCTTCTTGGCGTCCTCGATGCCCTTACGGATCGCATCCGGAACCTCGGAAGCCTTGCCGAGGCCGAAGCCGACCGTGCCCTTGCCGTCGCCAACAACGACCAGCGCCGCAAACTTGAAGATACGGCCGCCCTTAACGGTCTTGGCAACGCGGTTGAGCGCGACTACATTCTCGGAGAACTCGTCCTCGCGCTTATCGTTTCTGTTAAACTGAGCCATGTTTTACCTCCTCCCGACTTAAAACTGCAGGCCGCCCTCACGGGCGCCTTCCGCGAGTTCCTTCACGCGGCCGTGGTACAGATAACCGCCGCGGTCAAACACGACGTTTTCAATGCCCTTGGCCTTGCAGCGCTCGGCAACCAGCATGCCAACCTTCTTGGCTGCGTCCTTGTTGCCGCCGTACTCGGTGAAGTCCTTCTCGGCAGTCGAGGCGGATACGAGGGTAACGCCGGCCACATCGTCGATGACCTGTGCGTAGATATTCTTTGCGGAACGGTAAACGTCCAGACGCGGACGCTCGGTGGTGCCGCTGATCTTTGCGCGTACGCGCTTGTGGCGCTGCAGACGCGCCTTGTTGGAATCCTTCTTCGAAACCATTTAAATTCGCCTCTCCTTTCCTTACTTCTTCTTCGCGCCGGTCTTGCCTTCCTTGCGGCGGACATACTCGTCAGCGTAGCGAATTCCCTTGCCCTTGTAGGGTTCCGGCGGACGCTTCTCGCGGACTTCCGCTGCAAACTGGCCGACCTTCTGCTTGTCAGGACCGGAGATGATGATCGTGTTCGGATTCGGAACGTCGATCGTGATGCCGTCGATTTCGCTCATGGTAACCTGATGCGAGTAACCGAGGTTCATAACCAGATCCTTGCCCTGCTTCTGTACACGGTAACCAACACCCTGTACGCTCAGCTCCTTCTTGAAGCCGTCGGTCACGCCGACAACCATGTTGTTGACGAGCGAACGGGTCAGGCCGTGCAGGGCACGGTTTTCCTTGGCGTCGTTCGGACGGGTGACAAGGATTTCATTTCCCTCCACCGCTACCGTAATGTTCGGGTGGATTTCGCGGGTAAGGGTTGCCTTTGCGCCCTTGACCGTTACGACATGGCCGTCAACCTTGACCTCCACACCGGACGGGATGGCAATCGGCATTCTACCAATTCGAGACATATTTTATACCTCCCCTTACCATACGAATGCGAGGACTTCGCCGCCGACGTTCAGCTCGCGGGCCTTCTTGTCGGTCATGATGCCTCTCGAGGTGGAAATGATGGCAATACCAAGGCCGCGGAGCACCTTCGGAAGCTCCTGCGCACCGGCATACACACGCAGGCCGGGCTTGGAAACGCGCTTGAGGCCGGTGATGGCCTTCTGGCGGCCGTCCACATACTTGAGCGTGATGCGGATGATGCCCTGGGTGTTGCCCTCGACGGTCTCAAAGGACTTGATATAGCCCTCATCGAGCAGGATCTGGGCAATTGCCTTCTTCATTTTGGACGCGGGTACGTCCACGCTGGCATGACGAGCATTGCCGGCGTTGCGGATACGGGTCAGCATATCCGCGATAGGATCAGTGATCTGCATAAATGCTCTCCTTTTCAAGAAGTTTGGGGGTAGTGCAGCAATCGGAGCGGGGCTGGGTTGGGTCCCCTCTTGATTGACCTGTTTGCCTCCCACTTTTCTTTACACTGCCTGTGGCCCTTCCACGGACAGCGGCTGGGGGTTGGCTGTTTTATTGTTACAGCCGATAAGCCCGCAAGGGCGGGCTATCGATTAATTATAGCACGCTTTTTCGCGCATTGGCAAGCAACAAAATGACTATTTTTCAAAAATATTCGGCTTTCGTTCCCGTCAAAACGCAATAAAACGGTATTTGCCGACACACTTCGGCAGCATTTGCGAAAAGCGGGCGCCAGAGCGCCCGCTTTTTGTCGTTTTCAGTCGACGCAAGCCTTACCAGGAAGCCTTGCGAACGCCCGGGATCTGGCCCTTGTAAGCCAGCTCGCGGAAGCAGATACGGCAGATACCGAAATCACGCAGATAAGCGTGCGGACGGCCGCAGATCTTGCAGCGGTTGTAAGCGCGGGTAGAGAACTTCGGCTTCGCCTGCTGCTTGAGGATCATTGCCTTCTTAGCCATGTTGTTTCTCCTCCCTTACTTTGCAAACGGAGCGCCCATCAGCGTGAGCAGCTCTTTGGCTTCTTCGTCGGTTTGTGCGGTGGTGCAGATAACGATGTCCATACCACGGATCTTGTCGATCTGATCGTAGGAGATTTCCGGGAAAATCAGCTGCTCCTTCAGGCCGAGGGCGTAGTTGCCGCGGCCGTCGAACGCGTCGCCGTTGATGCCGCGGAAGTCGCGGACACGGGGAAGCGCTACGTTGAACAGACGATCGAGGAACTCCCACATGCGGTCGCGGCGCAGGGTAACCTTAACGCCAACCGGCATGCCCTCGCGGAGCTTGAAGTTCGCAACCGACTTGCGGGCGTGGGTGACAACCGGCTTCTGGCCGGTGATGGCTGCGATGTCGCGGACAACGGACTCGATCACCTTGGAGTTGCCGTTGGCTTCCTTGCCGCAGCCGACGTTAACGACGATCTTATCGATGGTCGGGATCTGCATCGTGCTCTTGTACTGGAACTTCTTCATCAGAGCAGGCGCAACATCCGCAGTATACTTGGCTTTCATATTCGGAACCATTTATTGCTTGCCTCCTCTTCTTAAAGCGTCTCGCCGCAGTGCTTGCACACCGTCAGCTTTGCACCGTTCTCAGCGAACTTGTGTGCGGGGCGGGTCGGCTTGTTGCACTTCGGGCAGACACGCATAACCTTGCACGCACGCAGCGCGCCCTCGCGCTCGATGATGCCGCCGGTTTCACCCTGACGGCGGGGCTTGGTGTGGCACTTAATCATGTTCACACCTTCGATAACAACCATACCCTTCTTCGGGTTTACGGACAGAACCTTGCCGCGCTTGCCCTTTTCCTTGCCGGAAAGAACGACTGCGGTGTCGCCCGTCTTAACATGCAGAGTATTCATATTCTTGGCGACCTCCTTACAGTACTTCCGGAGCAAGCGACAGGATCTTCATATAGTCCTTATCGCGCAGCTCGCGAGCGACAGGCCCAAAGATACGGGTGCCGCGGGGGTTTTTATCGTCACGGATGATGACGCCGGCGTTCTCGTCAAAGCGGATATAGCTGCCATCCGCGCGGCGCAGGCCCTTGACGGTGCGGACGATGACCGCCTTAACGACGTCGCCCTTCTTCACACCGCCGCCCGGGGTGCACTTGCGCACCGAGCAGACGACTACGTCACCGATGTTGCCGTACTTGCGTGCGGAGCCGCCGAGAACACGGATTACCTTCAGTTCCTTCGCGCCGCTGTTGTCAGCCGCACGCAGAAAAGTTTCCTGCTGAACCATGTGCTCTCCTCCTTACTTTGCCTTCTCGATGACTTCAACCAGTCTCCAGCGCTTATCCTTGGACAGCGGACGGGTCTCCATCACCTTCACCTTGTCGCCGATGCGGCACTCGTTGTTCTCGTCGTGCGCCTTCAGCTTGTAGGTGTGCGGAATAACCTTCTTATACAGAGGATGCGCTACGCGATCCTCAATTGCGACGACAATGGTCTTGTCCATCTTGTCGGAAACGACCTTGCCTACTCGCGTTTTGCGTAATGCTCTTTCGCTCAATTCGTTTCCCTCCCTTTACGCCTTCTCCGCGAGCTGCTTCTCACGGATTACGGTGTTGACACGCGCAATGTCGCGCTTGACCTCAGTGATCTTGTTGGTGTTGTCGAGCTGGTTGGTAGCGAGCTGAAGACGGAGGTTGAAGAGGTCCTTCTTCAGGTCGCCCAGCTTTGCAGCCAGTTCCTCGGCCGTCAGTTCTCTGATCTCAGATGCCTTCATCATGCTTCACCGCCATTCTTGGTCTCACGGGCAACGAACTTGGTCTTGCACGGCAGCTTGTGGCTGGCCAGACGCAGAGCCTCGCGGGCGACCTCTTCGGATACGCCGGCGATTTCAAACAGTACGCGGCCGGGCTTTACGACCGCTACCCAGTACTCGGGCGAGCCCTTACCGGAACCCATTCGGGTCTCGGCCGGCTTCTCGGTAATCGGCTTATCGGGGAAAATCTTGATCCAAACCTGACCGCCACGCTTGGTGTAACGGGTCATGGCGATACGAGCGGCCTCAATCTGGTTCGAGGTGATCCAGCAGGGCTCGGTAGCCTGCAGGCCGAAATCGCCGTTGGATACGAAGTTGCCGCGCATGGCCTTGCCCTTGAGGCGGCCACGATGCACGCGACGGTACTTAACTCTCTTGGGGAGCAGCATTAGCGGTTGCCTCCTTCCTGACGGGGTGCGCGACGCTCGCCATTGCCACGGTTGAAGTCGCGACGGCCGCCACGGCGGTCATCACGGCCACCGCGACGCTCGCGGCGCTCGAAAGCGGGCTTGGGAGCCTCGATGGAACGGCCCAGACGCGGACCGCCGTGGAGAACCTCACCCTTGTAGATCCAAACCTTAACGCCGATGCGGCCATAGGTGGTCGCGGCCTCGGCAAAGCCATAGTCGATATCCGCGCGCAGGGTCTGCAGCGGGATGGTGCCCTCATGATAGTGCTCGGTACGGGCGATTTCCGCGCCGCCCAGACGGCCGCTGCAGGAAACCTTGATGCCCTTGGCGCCCATGCGCATTGCACGGCCCATGGACTGCTTCATGGCACGACGGAAGCCGATGCGCTTCTCAAGCTGTGCGGCAATGTTCTCCGCAACCAGCGTTGCATTGGTGTCCGGGTTCTTGATCTCGATGATAGAGCAGCGAACCTTCTTGCCATACTTGCGGGTCAGCTCTTCCTCGAGCTTCTTGATGTCCTCGCCGCCGCGGCCGACAACCATGCCGGGACGCGCGCACTGGATCATGATCTTGATTTCGTCGTTCTTGCGCTCGATTTCGATTGCCGGAACGCCTGCGTCGTACAGACGCTTTTTCAGTTCCTTACGGATGTTGTAGTCTTCCACGAGGAGGTCGCCGAACACATTGTCCTTTGCGAACCAACGGGAATCCCAATTCTTGATAACGCCGACACGGAGACCGTTCGGATTTACTTTCTGGCCCATTGATTACCCTCCCTTATTCTCTCTCGCCAAGAACCAGCGTGATGTGCGAGGTTCTCTTGAGGATTCTGAATGCACGGCCCTGTGCACGCGGCATAACGCGCTTCATGATCGGGCCGGGACCGACGTGTACTTCCTTGACATACAGCTTATCGGTGTTCATGCCGTGGTTGTTCTCGGCATTGGCGACTGCGCTCTTGAGGAGCTTTTCCATCGGCTCGCAGGCCGCCTTGGGGGTATTCATGATAATAGCCATCGCTTCGCCCGCATCCTTGCCGCGGATCAGATCGCAGATCAGCTTGATCTTACGCGGGGTCATGCGCACGTTGCGTACGATTGCTCTTGCTTCCATGTTTCCTTAACTCCTCCTTACTTGCCGTTATTGGAGGTCTTGCTGCCCGCGTGACCCTTGTAGGTACGGGTGGGAGCAAACTCGCCCAGCTTGTGACCAACCATGTCCTCGGTGACATACACCGGAACATGCTTGCGGCCGTCGTGCACCGCGAAGGTGTGACCGACGAACTCCGGGAAGATCGTGGAAGCGCGGGACCAGGTCTTGAGAACCTTCTTCTCGCCCTTTTCGTTCATTTCAACGACTCTTTTGATAAGCTCAGGAGCCACAAAAGGGCCCTTCTTGACACTTCTGCCCATAATCGTTTAACTCCTTTCTTACTTGCCGTTGCGACGACGCACGATCTGCTTATCCGTGCGGTGATTCTTCTTACGGGTCTTGTAACCCATCGCCGGCTTGCCCCACGGGGTAACCGGGCTGGGACGACCGATCGGGCTCTTGCCTTCGCCGCCGCCGTGCGGGTGATCGCACGGGTTCATAACAGAACCGCGGACGGTCGGGCGGATACCCATATGACGGGTACGGCCGGCCTTACCGATCTGGACGTTGGAGTGGTCGGAGTTGCCGACAACACCGATGGTTGCCTTGCACTCCAGACGGACGTAACGCAACTCGCCGGAGGGCAGACGAACCATCGCCTTGCCGTTCTCCTTTGCCATCAGCTGTGCACCGACGCCTGCGGAACGAACCAGCTGCGCGCCCTTGCCGGGGTACAGCTCAATGTTGTGAATCATGGTACCAACCGGGATGTTCTCAACCGGCAGGCAGTTGCCCGGCTTGATGTCGGCATCCTTGGAGGATACGACCTTGTCGCCGATCTTGAGGCCTTCCGGCGCGAGGATATAAGCCTTGACGCCATCCTCATACTGAACCAGCGCGATGTTCGCGGAGCGGTTCGGGTCGTACTCGAGCGTCAGCACAGTTGCCGGCATATCCAGCTTCTGGCGCTTGAAGTCGATGATACGGTACTTTTTCTTGTTGCCGCCGCCAATGTGACGAACGGTGATGCGGCCGTAGCTGTTGCGGCCGGCGGTCTTCTTGACCTTTTCGAGAAGGCTCTTCTCGGGCTTCACCTTGGACAGACCCTTGTAGGAAAGCACAGTCATATTTCTGCGCGAGGGCGTCGTCGGGTTGAAAGTCTTGATAGCCATTTGGATTTTCAACTCCTTGATTCGTTATTATCGGGGTGGCTCCCCCATACATACGCGAACCGGGTTCGCGTCATTTCATCGCCCCGCAGGAGTATTGTTTTGAGCGGACTTAGCCCGTTCAAAACTCCACTGCTTCGGGACACGTGTCCCGAACCGCGTTTGCGTGCAAACGCGAGGGGGTTATCCGCAAAAGTTTCCATCAGGAACTTTTGCGGTATCTAAGGGGGACTGGTCCCCCTTAGAAGATCTTACATCATGTTCTCAAAAAGCTCGATGCCCTTGGAGTCCGGGGTCAGGGTAACAATCGCCTTCTTGATGTCGGGGCGCTTGCCAACGTGGACGCCCATGCGCTTCCACTTGCCCGGCAGCTTGATGGTGTTGACCTTCTGCACCTTTACGCCGAAGATCTCTTCCACAGCCTTCTTGATCTCGATTTTGCCGGCGTCAGCGGCAACTTCAAAGGTGTACTTGTTGTTCTGGGAACCCATCATGGAACGCTCGGTGATGACCGGCTTCTTGATAATATCGTAAGCGAACTTCATTATGCGTACACCTCCTGCAGCTTCTCAACCGCCGCCTTGTCGATGATGAACTTGTCGGCGTTGAGGACTTCGTAAACATTGAGGGTAGACGCGATCGTCGTGCGCACGCCCGGGATGTTGGCGGCGGACTTGACGACGTTCGTGCGAACCTCGGGGGTAACAACCAGGCTCTTGCCGGTAGCTTCCACAGACTTGAGGAAGCCGACGAAGGTCTTGGTCTTGATTTCGCTCATATCCAGACCGTCGATGACAATGATTTCGCCGGCAGCCGCCTTCGCGCTCAGCGCGGACAGCATCGCCAGACGGCGGGTCTTCTTGGTCAGGGAGTAATTGTAAGAACGGGGCTTCGGGCCGAGGGCAATACCGCCGTGGGTCCACTGCGGAGAACGAATCGAACCCTGACGGGCACGGCCGGTGCCCTTCTGACGCCACGGCTTGATGCCGCCGCCACGGACCTCAGCGCGGGTCAGCGTGGACTGGGTGCCCTGACGCTGATTTGCCAGATAGTTCTTTACTGCGGCGTGAACCACAGCCATGTTGGGCTCGATGCCGAAAACGGCCTCGTTCAGCTCCATCTCGCCGGTCTTCTTACCGGTCATATCAAAAACTGCTACTGTAGGCATGAGTTGCTCCTCCTTCCCTTACTTTCTCGCGGAAGCCTTCTGCGGGTTCTTGCTGACGCCAGCCTCGCCCTTGGCAACCTTGTTATTCTTGACGGTGTTCTTCAGCACCACGATGCCGCCCTTCGGGCCCGGAACCGCGCCGCAAACGGCGATGAGGTTGAGCTCCGGATCCACCTTGACCACGTCGAGGTTCTGAACCGTAACCTGCTCAGCGCCCATATGGCCCGGCATCATTTTGCCCTTCATGATCTTGGAGGGGTCAGAGCACGCGCCCATGGAGCCCTGATGACGGTGCATCGGGCCGGCGCCGTGGCTCATCGGGGAACGGCCCGCGTTGAAGCGCTTGATAACGCCCGCGTAGCCCTTACCCTTGGAGGTGCCGGTCACGTCGACATAGTCGCCTGCGACGAACATGTCGGCCTTGACCACATCGCCAAGCTGGAAGGTGGAGCAGTCCGCAAAGCGGAACTCCTTGAGGTACTTCTTAAGGGAGTCGCCAGCCTTTTTCAGGTGGCCCTTCTCCGGCTTGTTGAGCTTGCGCTCCTTGATGTCCTCAAAACCGAACTGAACCGCATTGTAGCCGTCCTTTTCCTCGGTCTTGAGCTGGGTGACAACGCAAGGGCCTGCCTCGATAACGGTGCAGGGGATCACCTTGCCGTCAGCATTGAAGATCTGGGTCATGCCGACCTTCTTGCCGATGATTGCTTTCTGCAGCATAGTGTTTTTCCTCCTTAAAGGTTATTGGTTGACGGCATTTGGCCGCCAACATGACCTCGCCGCGCGTGTCGCGGCAGGGCTTCAAGCAGCCGGTTGGGTTAGTCCGTCTGCCTGTTGACAGAAATTAGAGTTTCACCTCGAACTCGACGCCAGCCGGCAGGTCGAGGGTGGTCAGCGCCTCGATGGTGGCCTGATTCGGGTTAATAATGTCGATCAGGCGCTTGTGGGTGCGGCGCTCGAACTGCTCGCGGGAATCCTTGTACTTGTGTACCGCGCGCAGGATGGTGACAATCTGCTTCTCGGTCGGCAGCGGGATCGGGCCGGAAACCTTTGCGCCGTTGCGCTTTGCGGTCTCGATGATCTTCTCCGCGCTCTGGTCGATCAGCTCGTGGTCATACGCCTTGAGGCGAATGCGAATCTTCTGTGCGTTTGCCATGGTGGTTTTTCCTCCTCGTATGTGTGCCATACATTAAATAATGTTTTGACTCGCTACGGAGAGAAACTGCAACCCCGCCGTGTGTATCACGCGCGGGCATGAAAATAACCGGGCACACTGATAGTGTAACGATCCGGTCACAATAAGAAACACAAGTGGTTCGGACTATCGGCTTTACGGCGCACGCGCCGCGAGTCCCGAATTTACGCGCGAACATTGCATTTTTGCCAAAAGGCAAGCAGCCTTTGGCTGATAGCAGTTATCTCAACCGCCCGATTGTCGGACCTACTCCGCCGAAGTTACCTGCGCATGGCAGCAATCTCCGGCATCATCGCGTTTCACCCGCTTTCGCAGGTGCCTTTATAGATTACTACAAGCATTTCCCAAAGTCAAGCGTTTACACAAATTTTTTGCAATTTTTTTGTGAAACCCTCCGAAAATTCCGCGGTGCAGAAAAGCGGTTCGGAAGCGATGCCTTCCAAACCGCCTTTATCTGCGTGTTTACGATACTGTTTGAACAATCAGCAGCCACGAAGTCGCCTTGCTGTCGATGGTCAAGCCTACGTTCTCGTATGCCGAAACCGTAAAGCCGGCATCCTCGAACCGCGCGAGCGTGTCCTGCAAAGTAGACATGGTGTTATCCAGCAAAAACCACGAAATCCCATCTATTGTGGCAACCAATTGCCCATTGATATCCGGTATCTCTTTTCCACCGCCGGCAAAATAGCAATGCGCCACACTGGTACCGCTCAGCGAACCGGGCAGTTTGAGTACCGGCTGCGCTTCAGCCAGCGCGATATTCTCCCGCGGCTCGACTTGCTCCGCGCCATCGCCCGCTGCATTCTTTGTATTCGGCTGAAGTTCATCCCAAGCCTCGCCGTCGGCTGGCGCGGCCGGTACACTCCCGCCTGTCGCCCGTTCCAGCGCGCTTTCCGCGCTGTCGTTCGGTACGGAAGCATCGCTCTCCGGCACGCTGTTGCGCGGCTGCACGGCCTGACCACCCTCAGGTGGCACAGCCTGTGCGCCTGCGTTTTGCTGACTGCCTGCTGTCAGTCCTGCGTCCTCCGCGGCGTCCGCCACCGACTGACCGGCCGCCGCATCGGCGGCTGCGACCCCGTCCGATCCCGCGGACGTATTGGTGTTGCCGGTGCTGTCCACCGTACTGAACGCAGGCATCAGCCCGCCGCCGAGCACCACCAGCACCACAACGGCAGCGGCCGCCACCATTGTGAACACCGGCATGCGGCGCGCCGGCTTTTCCGGCTGCACCACGCGCAGCTTGGTTTCCTGCTCCAGCCGCTGCATGATGCCCTCGTGCAGACCTTCGGGCAGCTCGGTCTCTTCGGTAAGCCATGCCCGCATCTGCTCCAAATCCTGTTTCAGCGCGGCGCACGAGGGGCACTCCGCCAGATGCTCTTCCAGCTTTTCCCGCTCGGAATCGGTCAATGTGCCGTCCAGACTGTTGGACACCAACTGCTCAAAATATTCTTCATCGCTCATGCGTCCCCGCCTCCTTTCGATAGGTTAGACGCGACAGACAGAAAAAGGTTCCCTCTGCGCAGCAAAACCTTGCGCAGCGCAATGCGTGCGCGCGAGAGCCGGGACTTGACCGTGCCTTCGCTGATCTCCAGCACCTCCGCGATCTCGGTATAGCTCATGCCGGACACATCGCGCAGCAGTATAATGCGGCGATGCTCCTCGCTGATTTCCTCCAAAGCCGCCGCCAGTTCGCGCCCCAACTCGCGGTTTTCCAGATGCTCCTCGGGTGTCGGTGCGGGATCCGGCATCGGACGCTCATTTTCCTCCTCGTCCACAATGGACTGCGTTTGCGGCTGGGTATGCTTGTGACGGGCAAAATCCACACACATATTCATCGTGATGCGAAACAGCCAGGTGGAAAAGCCGCTGTCCCCGCGGAAAGACTCGATTGACCGCCAGGCACGCAGAAATACCTCCTGCACAATGTCGGCGGCATCCTCCGGACTGCCGGACGAGCGCAGCGCAACCGCGTATACCCGCTTCTCATACCGGCGCACCAGCTCTTCAAAGGCATCCAGCTCACCGCGCTTGGCCCGCGCCAGAATATGCTTTTCGTCCACAGCTTCCGCCTCCTTCTGATGTCAAATATCCTTCAGCAACCGGCAGCGCGCTTCATCTCCTCGGCCAAAGGATAAAGCTGCTCGAGCCGTTCGAGTGCACAGATACGCATTTTGAATGTCTTCAGACCGCTCTGGCCCTTGAGATACCAGTTAACATGGCGGCGCGCCTCCAGCATCGCCACACGCTCACCCTTTTGCTCTGCCGCCAGTTCGATTTGCCGGACTGCCGTGTCAATCCGCTCGGCGAAGGGCGGCAGCGGCGGGCATACGCCGGTCTCCAGCAGCGCGTTTGCCCGTTCGAATATCCACGGGTCGCCCAACGCCCCGCGCCCAATCATCACCGCGTCCGCGCCGGTATGCTCCAAGATGCGCGCCACGTCCTCCGGCACGGCCACGTCGCCGTTTGCAATCACCGGAATGGATACTGCCTGCTTGACCGCGCGGATTGCGTCCCAGTCCGCGATACCGCTGTACTGCTGCGCGCGCGTGCGGCCATGCAGCGCAACTGCCGCCGCACCAGCCTGCTCGGCCATGCGCGCAAATGCCACAAAGTTGACGCTTTTCTCATCCCAGCCCTTGCGGAATTTGACCGTCACCGGCACATCCACCGCACGGCTGACCGCCTCAATCACCCGCGCGGCAAGCGCCGGGTCGCGCATGAGCGCTGAGCCGTCGCCGTTATTGACAATCTTGGGCGCAGGACACCCCATATTGATGTCAATGATGTCGCAGCCGGACACCGCACGCGCAATCTTTGCGCCTTCCGCCATGGTTTCCGGCTCGTGGCCGAAAATCTGCGCCGCTGCGGGATGCTCGTTTTCCGCCAGCGCCAGCAGACCCGGCGTTTTTTTATCCCCATAGGTCAGCGCCTTGGCAGAGACCATTTCGGTCACCGTCAGCGCCGCGCCGTGCTCGCGGCAAATCTGCCGAAAGGCACGGTCGGTCACGCCGGCCATCGGCGCGAGCACCATCCGTCCGGCAAGCGTTACGTTCCCGATTTGCATCAATCTCCCCCTCTGCGCATAATTTAACGCTGTATATTGTAACATACAGCCCTACTGATTGCAACTTGCAAAGTGGTGACAAAATCACATCGCGCCCGAAACGCGAAAAGCTCCCTTACGGGAGCTTTTTATAACACCATGGTCAATATTTTTTCACTGAAGAAATAGCCAAACGAAATCAGCACGGTGTTCCACGCCGCAATGCCGAGCGCCGACCAGCCGACAAACCACTTGACCGGCATGCGGATCAGTCCCGCCGGGATGGATACAATCGTGCGCAGAACCGGAATAATGCGGCACAGCGCCAGTCCGCGACCATGCTGCGCATCGATATACGCATGGCAGCGTGTGACAAACGAGCGGAATTTTTCGCTTTTGCCGAACAGCTTTTCCATAATGGGCTCACCGCCCCAATAGCACAGACCGTAGATCACCAGACTGCCCAGCACGCCGAACACCACGCTCAGTACAAGCGTCAGCACGAGCGACAGCTCACTCTGCGCAATCAGCACGCCGATAGACGGCATGATCACGCCCGCCGGAAAGCCCGGCAGATTCATATATTCGCAGAAAATCACCGCACAGACCAGAATCAAGCCATACTGGTGAAACAACTGAAAAAATAATTCGGCGGTCATACGCCAAGCCACCTCTACCGTTTTCAGACTGCGCCCGGTTTGGCGCGTCTTACTGTTTGCCTTTAGTATAACAAGCCCACCGCGACAAAACAAGGGCGCGCGCCCGCAATTTGCAATCTGTTCACAAAAAGGGGCCGCTTATACAGCGACCCCCTTTGTTATCCTTGCAGTTACGCCGGCTCAAACTCGTCCTTGCCGACTGCGCACAGCGGGCAAAGCCAATCCTCCGGCAGGTTTTCAAACGCCGTTCCGGGCGCGACACCGTTATCCGGATCTCCTTGCGCAGGATCATAAATATAACCGCAAACCTTGCATACATACTGGCTCATTTGGCTATCTCCTTTTATTATGAATATTTGATATTAATATACCGTATTTATCATTTAATTTCTATCGGAATACTATACAATATTGTCGCGGCTTTTTCGCTCTTTTTCAGACGAGCAGCCAAAGCACAGCCCAAATCCCGCTTGCCGCCACCGCGCCGAGCGCAAATGCAATCGCCGGACGCAGCCATGACGAGCGCCTGTGGGAGCCGCGCCCCACCAGATAGCGGTTTGCAATGCGGCAGGCCTCGCGCACCGCATCGCTGCGCGGCACGGTGCAGTCCCGCACCAGAAAAATCGCCTGCTCAAATACCCCGTGCTCATCCGGCCGCACCACCACCACACGACGGCTGATTCCTTTTACCATAGCAAATCCCTCCCTTTTGCAGCAAGTATTGCCAAAAAGGGAGGGATTTAATCATCCCATTTTTTCAACGCGCATCACCAGCGCCGTGCGGTCGTCATCATGCCCGCGGCCCACCGCGCCCGTGACCAAACGCATCGCCAGCTCCTTGGGACTGTCCTCCGCATGCGCAAGTAGGGTCTCCCGCACCCAGCCGTCATCCATGCCGTCCGAAATACCGTCGGACAGCAGAATACACAGGTCGCCGTCTCCAAAACGCAGCGGCACCGGCGCACCCAGTGCGTCCTCCTCGGCCAAGCCGATGGGCAGCGCCTTGCTGGTCAGCATCTTCCACTGGCCGCCCATGCGCAGGTAGGAGGGCGCTGCGCCGCACTTGAGGCTTTCCGCCTGTCCTGTAAACAGGTCAAGCGTAAGCGCGTCGAGCGTGGTAAACCGCGTCCCGTCTGAGCGCAGCCGCAGCGCGGGAGACACCGCTTTCAGCGCATCCGCGATCGTGATGCCCGCGCGCAGGAAACGCTCGAGCGAGGTAATCAGCATGCGGCTGTCCTGCTGCGCAGCCGTGCCCGACCCCATGCCGTCGGACAGCAGCAGGCAGGCAATGCCCGCATCGGTCAGGAAGTAACAGCCGCTGTCGCCGGAGACCGCGGATTCCTCCTTCTGCTGTCGGCCGATGCCGACAATCGCGCGAAAAGGCGCGCGCTCACGCATTTCCACATGCGGACCAAGCTCGTCCTCCACCCGTTTGGGGGCAGTCAGCGTCACACCGAGCAACGCGCTCAGCCCCGCGGAAAAGCCCTCGCCCTGCCGCAGCACATCCTCGATGCCCTCGCCATACAGCTCGATTGCCAGCCGGCCTTGCGCGTCCCGCACCGCGCACACGCGGTCAATCCAGCCGAACGCCGCCGCATACCGCCGAATCTGCCGCTCCATCATGGGCTGGGCTGTCAAATCCTGCGTCGCCTCCGCGCCCAGTTGACGAAGAATATCCGTAATGCCCGCATATTGGCGCGCAAGCAGGCTCTGGTTTTCCTCCTGCTGTCGCCGAAGGCTTTGGCGCTCGCGCAGCGCAAACAACGCGCTGTTGATAGCGCGCATCAGCTCGGGCAGATGCACGCAGCGCGAGGCAAAGTGATAGGGAAAGTCGGAAAGTTCCGCCCGTCCGCGTTTGAGCATGGGCTGAGTCACATCGTTGAGCGCGGCCAGCGTCGTCACATAGTCGCGCTGCCAGCACTGGGAGCACAGCACACAGTTTTTGCACACCCGGTCGCTCGCGCGGTCGAACACCGCGCGCACATTCTGGTCGCCCGCTGCCTTGCCCTCGCTAATGCCGTTCAGCATCGCCAGATACAGCTCGTAAAACGCCTGCGCCGCTTCGGTGGCGCACTTGCTCGCCGTCTGCCGCACCGTGCGGTGCGCCGCCTCGCCCATGAGCGTGTCGGGCAGAAAGCTGTGGCGCATCGCATCCCATACCAGCGGCGGCATGACGGCGAACCCCGCTACCGCACAGATGAGTTCGAGAATCATCGGCACAAACAGCACATGCTCCACGCCCAGCATCGCCGCACACAGTCCGGAGCCCAGCGCGCACAGCGCAAACCAGCCGCGTCCGCTGTCCCGGAACAGACCCGCGACCAGCGCGCACAAGCCGTAACAGCAGGTAAACAGCGCGCCGTAGCCGCAGGCGATATCCATCGCGGCGCCCAGCGCCACGCCGGTCGCCGCGCCGGGCGCCGCCCCGCCGAGATAGGCTGCCGCAAGCGTCAGCAGGAGCGCTGCCACACGGGCAGGCGAGAGCAGAGCAAACAGGCTCAAATCGGACAGCGACAGCAGCACAGTGGCCACCAGCACCAGCAGCGTCGCCGGTCGCCGCCAGTCATTTTCGTCCCGCGGCGGCGAGAGGGCCGCGCCATAGACGCGGCATGCCCCGAGCGTCAGCAGCTGCACGGCGGCAAACGGGAGCAGCGCCGAAAGGGTAAGCGCCGCGCCCGACGGCAGAAACACGAAGGTACACGCCGCCCCTGAAAGCGCCGCTACGACCGGCGCAAACCACGCCGTGCGCACGATGCGCAGACCTGCGCACACGCTCATCACGCACAGAACCAGCAGCACCGCCGCAATGTACACGCCGCTTTTCATCCCGCCGCCCAGCAGCATCAGCCCGCAGACTACGCCGCCAACCGCACTCAGTCCCGCGCCGCGTGCCATCAGCGCCGCCGCCATCGCAAGCCCGAACGGCGCATAGCCGCCAAACACCGTGCCTCGTGCGAGCACCGCGCACAAAATAAACCGCTGCACACCGGTGATTAAGATGTGCAGATGCTCTTCGTTCCACAGCCGCGCCAGCCATGCCGCCGCGCGGCCCAGCACAAGCGGCGCAGCCCGCTTTGTTTTTTGCTTGTCCATTTTCGCTCTGCCTCCCTTGTTTTCCCAGTATAGCCCAAAGAATTTGCGGGCTTTGCCGGAAAATAAGGGCGGGAATAGAGCTTTTACAGTTTTTCTATGCGTCGCCTCGGTTATGACAAAAAACACGGCGGGTGACCGCATGCACCCGCCGTATTCCCGTATCCATTTCCATTACATTGTCTCCGCGGCGCGGCAATGGTCGGCGAAAATATCGCCGACGGCATCCATCTCGCCGAGCCCGCGCAGATGGGTTTCGACCGTATAGTCCTCGCCCTCCAGACGGCTCTTCCAGCTATCCTCTTCTTCACCGGCAAGGTCGTTGTGCGTATGGTCGCCCGCCACAATCATCAGCGGCGCAAGGTGCACATGCGTGACCTCGTGCGCGTCCAGCCGCGCGAGCACATAATCGAGATGTGGAAAGCCCTCGACCGTGCCGACATACACCCGCTCGGCGCGGTGATACCGGAAGCAGTTCTCGACCAGCGCGTACGCGGCGTTTGCCGGATGCTCGGTGCCGTGCCCCATGAACACATAGGCTTCATCCTGCGCAAGCCGCGGCATTTCGGCCAAAAGCGACCGTGTCAGCCGCAGGTAATCCTCGGTATCCCACAAAAGCGGCCTGCCGATGAGCAGCCGCGCAAACCGACCGCGATACGGGCGCAGCTGCGCCAGCAGCTTTTCGTATTCCTGCCCGAAGATAACATGCAGGCTCTGGCAGCGCACCTCCTCATACCCTTGCTCTGCCAGCCGCTCCATCAGCTCCTCCGGCGCAGGGATGTACACACCCTCCTCCCGCTCGATTTTGCGAGCGACCATGCGCGAGGTAAAGGCGCGGAAAAAGTCATACTCCGGGAACGCCTTGTGCAGCCGCTGCTCGATTTTCTCGATTGCGCTCCGCGCCTGCGGCATGCTGGTGCCAAAGCTGACCACCATCAGCGCTTTTTTTCCCATATCAAAATCCCTCCCGTTTGACCATCTGATACAGCAGCGCGTTGACGATAGCTGCCGCTACGTTCGAGCCGCCCTTTCGTCCGCGCGCGATGATATACGGCGTATTCCCACCGAGAAACAGCTCCTTGGCCTCGACCACGTTGACAAATCCGACCGGCACGCCGATGACGAGCGCGGGCTCCACCGCGCCCTCCCCTATCAGCTCATGCAGACGGATGAGCGCAGTAGGCGCATTGCCGATGGCAAAAATCAGCGGCCCGTCCAGCTTTGCCGCGTGCTCCATGGAAACCGTCGCGCGCGTCACGCTACGCGCTTTGGCTTCGCGTGCGACCTGCTCGTCCGCCATCAGGCAGAGCGCGCGTCCGCCGAGCTTTGCCAGCGTCGCCTTGCTGATGCCCGCCAGCGCCATATTGGTATCGGTCACGACGGTTGCGCCCGCAGCGAGCGCCGCCTTTGCCCGCTCGATGACGGTTTCGGAGAAACACAGATTGTCTGCGTAGTCAAAGTCCGCCGTCGTGTGGATGACGCGTTTGACCACTTCGGCCACACCCGGCGCGAAGGTTCGTTCGCCGAGTTCGGCGGTGATCATCTCAAAGCTGCGCTTTTCTATCTCGGCGGGCGCCATGCGTCCGTTTACCATTCGATGCCCTCCCTTGCGGCCACACCATCGTCAAAGGGGTGTCGGTGTTTGACCATTTCTGTGATATAATCCGCGCGCTGCTGTAGGGCTTCGGACGGGTTTCGTCCGGTCAGCACAACCTCGAGCGTGTCCGGTCGACCGTCCAGAAAATCCAGCACCGCTTGCTCGTCCAGAAAGCCGCAGGAAATGGCGGCGCACACCTCGTCCAGGATGAGCAGCCCCGCGCCCTCGCGCACTGCGTAGCCGGTCGCGGCGGCAAAGGTACGCTGTATCGCGTCCGCTGTTTGCTTTTTCTCGTCGTCTGTCATCTGGAAAGAGAATTTGCGCACCGGATTGGCCGCGAGCATGGTCACCGTTTCAAGCTTTGCCAGCGCGCGGCACTCGCCTGAAGTACCGTCCTTCAAAAACTGCGCCAGCACTACCTTGCCGCCGCGTCCCGCAAACCGCACCGCCAGACCGACCGCCGCGGTCGTTTTTCCCTTACTGTCGCCGCAGTATAAATGCACACAAGCCTTGTTATTCATGCGTTTCCCTCCAAAATTCGGTAAATCAAATCCATATCGAGCGCCCGTCGGACGGTATCCGCCAAACGGTCGTATTCCTGTTCCTTGTATCCCGCGGTATCCAGCACCGTGTCCTCCAGCGAAACACCCTTGCGTCCGGCAAGCGCCTGCGCCAGCCCCAGCGCGACCCCCGGCGCGTCAAACACGCCGTGCAGATAGGTGCCATAGGCGTTTTCCGCCTGACATCCGTCCGAAACCGCTGTGCCGTCCACACGGGTAAGCGCGGCAAACGGCAACGCCTCCGCGTCTCGCCTCGTTTCGCCCATGTGGATTTCGTATCCCTCGACTGCTGCGCCCGACAGCTGCGTCAGCACACCGGATAAATGCCCCACCGTGCCGTGCGCCTGCGTTGTGGTCTTGCGCGGGCGAAACACCGTGTCCACGGGCAGCAGCTCAAGGCCGCGCAGGCTGCCGCCGCCCTCAGTGTTCTCCGGGTCGGACACCGTGCGCCCCATCATCTGATATCCGCCGCACACGCCAAACACGGGTATACCCGCCGCGTGCTGCTTGAGCATCTGTGCCTCCATGCCGCTCTCGCGCAGCCATTTCAGGTCGGAAAGCGTCGCTTTCGTGCCGGGCAGAATCATCATATCCGCCCCTTCCAGCTGCGCGGGCTTGTCCGCGTAATAGACGCCCACGCCCGGTACACGGCCCAGCGCGGCAAAGTCCGTGAAATTGGAGAGCCGCGGCAGCCGCACAACCGCGATCCGCACCGCCGCGCCGCGCGCATCACCATCCAGTTGTTCGGATAAGCTGTCCTCGTCATCGATATCAAACCGTCCGTATGGCACCACGCCCGCGACCGGCTTGCCGGTCAGTTCTTCGAGCTGCGCCAAACCGGGACACAAAATCTCCACATCGCCGCGGAATTTGTTGATGATGAGCGCACGGATGCGCGCCTGTTCGTCCGCGTCGAGCAGCTTTACCGTTCCGTAAAGCGAGGCGAACACGCCGCCGCGGTCGATATCGCCCACCAGCAGCACGGGCGCATCCACCAGTTTCGCCAGCCCCATATTGACGATATCGTCCTGCTTCAAATTGATTTCCGCTGGACTGCCCGCACCTTCGATGACGATCATGTCATACTCGCTTGCCAGACTGTCATACGCCTGCTTGACCACCGGCAGCAGCGCCTTTTTATCGCCCCAGTATTCGCGGGCGGTGCGATTGCCGCGCGCCCGACCCATCACAATCACCTGCGATCCAACGTCGCTCGTTGGCTTGAGCAAAATCGGGTTCATACGCACGTCGGGCGCGATGCCCGCCGCCTCGGCCTGCACGACCTGTGCGCGGCCCATCTCGCCGCCGTCGGCTGTGATAAACGAGTTGAGCGCCATATTCTGCGCTTTAAACGGCGCGACACGCCAGCCGTCCTGTCGCAAAATACGGCAAAGTGCCGCGCACAGCAGGCTTTTGCCCGCGTTTGAGCAGGTGCCCTGCACCATAATGCACCGCGCCATCAACCTTCCTCCTTCTGCACCGCATCGAGCGCCGCAAGCAACGCGTCGCTCTCTTTCCGCGTCTTGACCGCCGTGCGGTAGTATCCTCGTGTTAAACCGCGGTAATTGGAGCAGTCGCGTATCAGAATACCGCGCCGCGCGAGCTTGTCCTGCAAGTTGGTATCCTGCGAGCGAAACAGCAGAAAATTTGCTTCTCCCGCACAAACCCACAGCCCACGCGCGGCAAGCTGCGCAGCCAGATACGCGCGCTCACGCGCAATTCGCGCGGCGCTCTCCTGTGCAAAATTACGCTCACGCGCGCATGCCACCGCGCATGCCTGCGCCACCACCGACACGTTCCATGGCTGCCCCGCGCGGTACAGGCCCTCTATCAGCGCTTCGTCCGCCGTCATGCACCAGCCGAAGCGCACGCCCGGCACAGCGTACATCTTGGTATATGCCCGCAGCAGGACAAGCGACGGAAATTCGTCCAGCAGCGGCACGAGCGTGCGCTGCGCACCGTCCGCCACAAAATCGAGAAAACACTCGTCCACAATCAGCCGCGCGCCTACTTGTGCGCACCGCACGGCAATCTCGCGCAGCAGCGCGGGAGCAATCGTGCGTCCGGTCGGGTTGTTGGGGTGGCATAGATAGACCGCGTCCAGTTCGGGCGTGATATCGTCCAGAATCCGCTCGGTGACGGCAAAACCCTCCTCCGCGTGCAGCATATGAAAACATAGCCGCGCATCCGTGAGCGTGCGCTCGTATTCCGCGAAGGTCGGCGCGAGCAGCAGCGCGGTTTTGGGGCGCAAAACCGCCGCCAGCCGGTCGAGTACGTCCGCCGCACCGCTGCCGCAATAGATGCGGTCGGGGTCGACGCCCTCCGCCGCGCCGATCGCCTGCCGCGCCGCGCGGCAAAACGGGTCGGGGTACTGCGTACAGGCGTCGACCGCGTCCAGCATTGCCTGTTTGACGCGCTCCGGGATGCCATAAGGGTTGATATTGGCCGATAAGTCCACCGGCGCGCCGCCAAAGCGCGCGGCAAACGTATACACATCGCCGCCGTGTACATATGCGGGCATGGGATTCCTCCTTTTTATCCAAGCGGCGGCCATGCAAAAAGGAGCCGCAGCATCGCGCACAGCACAAGCGCGAGCGCGCTCGCCATGCTCATCAGGTCGCAGGTCTGTAAGATATCCGTGCGCCGCACCACACGGTCGGGGTCGCCGAACGACGCTTTTTTGACCGTTTTCCCAAAATAGCTTGCATCCCCGCCAAGCCGGATATGCAGCGCGCCCGCGCAAGCGGACTCGGTCTGTCCGGCGTTCGGGCTTTTATGTCCGTTCCGGTCGCGCCGGCAAATGCGCAGCGCGTTGCGGTTGTCGAGTCCCAGCATACCCGCCGCCGCAATCAGGCAGACAGCAGCCAAACGCGCGGGGACAAAATTAAAAACATCGTCCATGCGTGCGGAAAACTTGCCGAAATACTCATATTTGTCGTTGTAGTAGCCGACCATCGAATCCAGCGTGTTGACCGCCTTGTACAGCAGCCCCAGCGGCGCGCCGCCAATGAGCAGGAAGATGAGCGGCGCGACCACGCCGTCTGTCGTGTTCTCCGCGACCGTCTCGACCGCCGCCTTAATAACACCTGTCTCATCCAGCTGACCGGTATCGCGGCCCACATACATCGCCACCGCCTTGCGTCCGTCCTCGAGCGACTGCCCGAGAGCACGATATACCTGTTTTCCTGCATCGGCAAGGCATTTTCGCGCCAGAATCAGCCAGCAAAGCAGCGTTTCGGCTGCAAAACCCAGCCAGAAATTCACCCCGCGCAGCCAGCGCAGCACGAAAAACGGCGCGGCAAAGCTGATGCCGCACACAATCAGCCACAGCAACACGCCTGCAACCGTTTCACCGCGGCGGGTTTTGAAAAACAGCCGCCGCAGGATTTTTTCGGTCAACGACACCAGCCGCCCAATGAGGCACGCAGGATGCAGCGCGGTGTTCGGGTCGCCCAGCACAGTGTCCAACAAAAAGCCGAGCAGCACGGCACAGGTCAGATACATGGTTTGTCTCCTTTAATGTATTGCGGAATGCCTGCCGTCACACGCACGACCGCGTCGGCCTCGGCTGCCAGCGCGCAGCACAGCCGCCCGACCGCCTCGCGGTAGGCTTCGTCCATACGGTCGATCGGCACCACGCCGCAGCCGACTTCGTCGCAGGTGACCGCATGGCCGCGTAAAGCGTCCAGCAGCGCCATCGGGTCGCGGCCTGCCGCAAGCACCTCCCGCACGCGAAGGTGCAGATTTTCCGCAAGTGGCAGCGCGGGATACAGTGCACGCGCAAGCGCGGCCTTGCCTTGATGCGCCCCGCCAATAATGAGCACGGTCATATTATCATTCCTCCCAACGCGGCGCACGCGATCGCCAAAAGCTCGGATACCGAAATGAAAAATCCGGCCAGGTCGCCCGTGATGCCGCCGAAGATACGGCGGGTCATCTGTTCATGCACGCCGTACCACGCCAGCAGCACGATGACAAGCACCGTACCTGCCGTCAAACCGTGCGGCACGGCATACAGCAGCAGTCCGGCTGCGGTCAGATAGAGCACAAATTCCAGCAGCAGCGCGATGGCAACCGCTTTTTTGTCACTGTTTTCCGCAAACAGGTGCGCAAGGCCGGAATCCTTCGCGCAAGGCGTAAGCACGACCTTGCAGCCGCCCAGCGTGCGCGCGAGTGCAAATCCGGCAAGCACCAGCGGCAGCAGCGCGGGCGCGCGGTACACCTGCGCAAAGCAGCCGACCTCAGCCAGCAGAAAAGCCATCAGCCACATCGGGCCAAATGCGCCGACGTGCGGGTCCTTCAAAATCGCCAGCCGTTTTTCCCGGTCGCCGTAGGAGCAGAGCGCATCACAGGTGTCGCACAGGCCGTCCAGATGGATGCCGCCCGACACAAAAAGCGGGATAAGCGCCGCTCCGACCGCATAAAACAGCCCGTCGGCGGCAAAGTGCGTGCAGAATATCAACCAGAGCCACTCGAGCGCGCCAATCAGCACACCGACCAGCGGCAAAAAGCCGAGCGCCCAGCGCATCGTCCGCTTTTCCCACCGCACCTGCGGCACAGGCACGACCGAATACATGGAAAACGCGACCAGCAGGCCGCTCCACGCGCTTTTCATGGCTCTTTCGCTCCTTTCAGCGGCAGTAAAATGCCGCATACCGACTCATATACCGCCTCCGCCCGCGCCGCCAGCGCGCGGTTCAGCGCCGCAAGGTCGCAGATATACCGTTCCGTCTCAGGCGGATAGCCTACGCCGTCGGAAAAGATTTCGTCCGTCACCACGACCAGCGTTTCGCAGCAGTCTTGCAAATGCGCTATTCCTGCAAGGATGCTGCCGAACGCCGCGTCGCCCGCGCCTTCGGGCGCAAAAATTTCATTTGCCAGCAGATTGCCCAAATCCTCAAGCAAAATCCCGTCATACCGCCGGGCAAGCGATAGATTTTGCAGCCCCAGCGGACACTCGACCGTCTCAAAGCCTTTACCCCGCCGCAGCGCGCGGTGCCGCGCGATGCGCGCCTGCGCCGCCGCACCAAAGGGCTGCATGGTTGCCAGATACAACCGGGAGGACGGCGCAGCTTCGCACAGCAGGCGCTCCGCATGTGCGGATTTTCCGCTTGCCGCGCCGCCGGTGACCAAAATCAGCATATGCTCGTCCTTCCTTCTGTGTTTATGTTAGCGGCTGATATGCCTCGACCCCTGCCTCGGCAAAGCTCGGCATGCCGTCATAGGCTGCAAACACCAAATCGAGCAGGCTGACCGCCGCAACCGCGCCCGTTCCCTCGCCCAGCCGCATGCCCGCCGTGATAAACGGCTGAAGTTCCAGTTCGCGCAGCAGCAAAGCGCCCGCGGGCTCCTCCGAGCGGTGTCCCGCGAGCAGATACCCGCGCACGGTGGGGCACAGCCGCACCGCAACCAGCGCCGCCGTGCACGAAATCACGCCGTCGAGCACGACAGGCAGTCCGCAGGCCGCCGCGCCGAGATACAGTCCGGCCAGCCCCGCGATATCCAGCCCGCCAACCTTGTGCAGCACGTCGAGCGGGTCGTTCGGGTCGGGTCGGTGCAATGTCAGTGCGGTTTGAATTGCGCGTACTTTGCGTTCCAGCCCTTCCGAGGATAGACCCGCGCCGCGGCCGGTCACGGTTTGCACGTCCGCGCCGGTCAGCGCGGCGGTCACGGCGGCGCTTGTCGTCGTGTTGCCGATGCCCATTTCGCCGCCACACAGCAGGTCGTACTCCTGCGCGGCGCACCACTGCGCCAGCTCCATCCCCGTTTCAACCGCCCGCACGGCCTCTGCCCGCGTCATAGCAGCCTGTTTTGTCATATTCGCCGTACCGTATCGAATTTTGCGATGCAAAATCCTCTCGCCCTGCACGTCGCGCGCCACACCGATATCCACCGGGAAGCTGTCCATGCCGATATGCCGCGCCATCAGACAGACCGCCGACCGGCCGCGTCCCATATTTTCGGTCACGGTCGCGGTAACCTCCTGCCCGCACTGGGTCACGCCCTCGGCGACCACGCCGTTGTCCGCGCAAAACATCACAACCGCGCGCTTGGCAATCGAGGGGCGCGGCGTGCGCCGGATGGCGGCAATCTGCGCCACTGCGTCCTGCAATAGCCCCAGACTGCCCAGCGGCATCGCAATATCGGAAAACCGCTGTGTCGCCTGCGCGCGGCTCTTCTCGCAAGGCGGACGCACCGCCGCAATGCCCTGCTGCAAATCCATGGTGTATCATCCTTTCTGCGCACAGCGGCGCACAAACTGCGCGGCAAACGTCGGGTTTGCACGAAAATACAGGTGCGGGAATCCCGCATACAGCGTATCGCTTGCGTGAATACACGCCCACGCGCGGCCATTCGGCTTGCATGCGTCAAAATCCGCGCCCTCGTCGCTCGACACCGCATAATGAAACGCGTGCGCGCGAATAGACTCCCCTGCGCGGCACAGCAGATTATCCCGCCGTGCGGTCAGCGTCACATAGCCGAAGGGCTGTAGCTTTTTGGTCAAATGCGCGTCTCCATCGAACACGCCCGCCATTGCCGCGCCGTCCAGCGTGTGGTGCAGGTAGAGGAAGCCGCCACATTCCGCAATCGTCGGCAGACCGCCGCGCACGGCAGCACGGATGCTGTCGCGCATGGTGCGGTTTTCCGACAGCCGCGCTGCGTGCAGTTCGGGATATCCCCCGCCAAGATACAGACCGTTCACGCCGTCCGGCAGTTTTTCGTCTGCAAGCGGAGAAAACGGCACCAGCTCCGCGCCAAGCGCGCGCAGTACATCAAAATTATCCACATAGTAAAAGCAGAACGCGCGGTCCTGCGCCACCGCAATACGCACCGGCTTATCTACCGCCGGTATCAGCGGCGCGGTTTCGTCCGCAAGCGGCAGCGCGGTACGCGAAAGCGCCAGCAGACCGTCAAGGTCGAGTCCCTGCGCCGCCGCGTCGGCCAGCCGGTCGAGCTTGTCCGATAGATCCCGAATCTCGGCCGCAGTCACAAGACCGAGGTGCCGGTCGGGGATTTCCGCGTCCGGAATGGGCGGCAAAAAGCCATAAACCGGCAGGCCCGCTTTTTCCGCGATTGCCCGATAAAACGGGTACATTGCCGCGGTTACACCGTTGAGAATGACCCCGACAAGCGTATTTGGCGCAAAATCCCGAAACCCCTGTATCTCCGCCGCAAGCGACAGCGACTGCCCGCGCGGACGGACGATCAGCACGGCGGGGGTATGCGTCGCGCGGGCCAGATGCGCCGCCGAAGCCGTATCGGTCGTGCCGGACACGCCGTCATAAAAGCCCATCACGCCCTCGATGATGCCCACGCCATCCGTCGGAATGTGGCGCGCCAGCTGTCCACGCACCTCGTCTTCGTCCACGAAAAACAAATCGAGGTTGCGGCTGGCCACACCGAGCGCCTCGGTGTGGAACATCGGGTCGATGTAGTCCGGCCCGCACTTGAAGGCCGCAAGCGGCGCGCCGCGACGCTGCAAAGCGCGCAGCAGCGCGGTAGTGACCGTCGTTTTGCCGCAGCCTGAGCCGGTGCCCGCCAGCAGCAGGCGTGGTGCGTTATTCTGCATCTTGTCCGCCTCCCGACAGGATAAAAACCGGATTGAGCGCAGTCATCATGGTATACGGCCCGACCGCGCGACCGCGCGCGGCGGCCAGCTGCGAAACCTCAACATTCGTAAAGCCCAGTTCCACCAGCGCACGCCGTGTTTCCTCCAGCGTTTCCAGCGCAATCGCGGTGACCACCACGCGCACAGAGGCATTTTTCTCCTGCGCAATTTCCAAAATGCGCCGCATCGCGCCGCCGCTGCCGCCGACGAACACACAGTCCGGTGCGGGCAGCGTCTCCAGCGCTTGGGGCGCGCGCCCCGCTATGATTTGCACGTTATATCCGCCTAGCTTGCGGCGGTTTTCTTCCAGCAGTGCCAGCGCGTCCGCGTCCCGCTCGACCGCGTATACCGTGCCCTCGCATGCGCGGCGCGCCAGTTCGAGCGTCATCGCGCCCGTACCCGCGCCCACATCCCAAACCGTGTCGCCCGGCTGCACTGCCAGCCGTCCGCACGCTGTCCAGCGCACTTCCTCCTTGGTCATGGGGACGTTCCCGCGCGTGAACATGCTGTCGCGCAGGGGTTCGGCCGTATTGACCGCGTCCGGATGCACAATCAGCAGCACGGCGAGGTCGCCGCAAGGCTGCGCGGCCAGTGCTTCCGCCGTCGCTGTCTGTACGCGCTCGGTTTCCATGCCGAGATTTTCTCCCAAATGCACGGTCAGCCCGCCGAGGCCCGCATCCGCAAGCGTCCGGCATACGGTCTGTGCGTTCTGCGCTCCACCGGTCAGCACAAACACCTTTTTGTGATAGCTGACCGCGCCGAGGATGCTGCCCGCGCGCCCGTGCAGGCTGCGCACGCAAACGTCATCATAGGAAACGCCCAGCTTTGCGCAGAAATATTGCAGGCTGGACAGGCCGCACACCAGCCGCACGTCCCCGTGCGGTGCAAGCTGCCGCCGCAGCCGCGCCGCCGCGCTGAAAAAGCCCACGTCGCCCGAAACCAGCACCGCGACCGTTTGCCCATTTGCATCCACCGCGCGCGCGGCCAGTTCGGTAAACGGGCAAATCTCCGTCTCCGGCCCGATGGAGGCCAGCCGATGCGTGGCGAGCACTGCGTCCGCCGCGCTCAGCACACGGCGGGCTTCACCGGTCAGCGTGTCCGACGTACCCATCCCCGCGCCGATGATATAAAATGTACGGGCCATATCCTTCCCCTTTCTTAACATGTGCGGCATCTCTCGCGCGCTTGTCCGCCTGCGGCGCGCAGCCGCACCGTTCCCCGTCCGCAGACGGCGTCTCCCCTCTGCAAAAGGCATGTTGGTACCCTTTACATCAGCGCCATCGTCTCCTCAGCCGCCTGCACCGTGAACGCCAAGTCCTTCTGCGTGTGCGCGGACGAGACAAACATCGCCTCAAACTGGCTGGGCGCAAGATATACGCCTCGCAATAACATTTCATTAAAATACTTTGCGTATTGCTTTGTGTCGCTCGTTTTGGCAGCGGCAAAGCAGTCCACCGGCGTATCCGTAAAGTACGGACACAGGAGCGAGCCGACCTGATTGACCTGCATCTTGATCCCGTGCTTTTCCGCGCTTGCGCGCAGATGATTGGCCAGATACTGCGCCGAAGTTTCCATGACAGCGTAAATCTCCGGATGGTCGGTCAGAATTTGCAGCTGCGCCAGTCCCGCCGCCATGGCAACCGGATTACCCGACAGCGTGCCCGCCTGATAGACCGGCCCGCACGGCGCGACCTGCTCCATGAGCACGCGGCTGCCCGCATACGCGCCGACCGGCATACCGCCGCCGATGATTTTACCGAAAGTGACAAGGTCGGCGCGCACGCCGAAATATGCCTGCGCACCGCCCGCCGCCAGACGAAAACCCGTGATGACCTCGTCAAAAATCAGCAGCACACCGTGCTTATCGCACAAATCGCGCAGACCCTGCAAAAAGCCGTCCTTTGGCGGCACAACGCCCATATTCGCCGCGACCGGCTCGACGATAACCGCCGCAACCTCGCCCGGGTTCGCGTCCAGCAGGCGCTCGACCGAGGCAAGGTCGTTATACTGCGCCATCAGCGTATCCTGCGCCGCGCCGCGGGTCACCCCCTTGGAGTCCGGCTCGCCCTGTGTCAGCGCCCCGCTGCCCGCGCCGACCAGCATGGCATCCGAATGGCCGTGATAACAGCCCTCAAACTTGATGATTTTGTCGCGTCCGGTCGCGCCGCGCGCCAAACGCAGCGCGCTCATCACCGCCTCGGTGCCGCTGTTCACCATGCGCACCATTTCGACATGCGGCACCATAGCGACCATCTTTTCCGCCATTTGGACCTCGAGTGCGGTCGGCGCGCCGAACGACAGGCCGTTCACCATACGGTCATACACGGCTTTCAGGATATCGGGATGGCTGTGGCCCAATACCATCGGCCCCCACGAGCCAACGTAGTCGATATATTCCAGTCCGTCCTCGTCGAGGATGTGGCTGCCCAACCCCTTGACGATAAAACGCGGGCTGCCGCCCACCGCGCGAAACGCGCGCACCGGCGAGTTGACGCCGCCCGGCAGCACCTTTTTGGCGCGCTCGAACAGCTGCTCCGACCTCGTCATCAGCCGATATCCCCCTTCCGGATCGCGTCCGCAAGCTCACAGGCGTAGTAAGTAATCAAGATATCCGCGCCCGCACGGAAAATCGACACCGCACTCTCGCACATCACGCCGTATTCGTCAATCAGCCCCGCTTTTGCCGCAGCCTTTATCATCGCGTACTCACCCGAAACCGCGTATGCTGCAACCGGCAATTCAAATCGCTGCTTGCACTGATACACAAGATCAAGATAGCTCATCGCGGGCTTAATCATCAGGATATCCGCGCCCTCGGCAACATCGAGCGCGCACTCGCGCATCGCCTCTCGGCTGTTGTGCCAGTCCATCTGATAGGAGCGGCGGTCACCGAAGGACGGCGCAGAGCCTGCCGCGTCGCGGAACGGGCCGTAAAAGGAGGAGGCGTACTTCGCGGCATAGGACATAATCGGGACACCCGTAAACCCGTTCTGGTCGAGCGCACCGCGGATGGCTGCAACACGGCCGTCCATCATATCGCTCGGCGCGACCATATCCGCGCCCGCCGCGGCGTGCGACACCGCAATCTGCGCCAGCCGTACAATCGTCTGGTCGTTATCGACGTCGCAGCCGCACAGGATACCGCAATGTCCGTGGCTGGTGTACTCACACATGCAAACATCGGTGATGACGTACATCTCTGGGGCCAGTTCCTTAATTTTACGGATGCCCTGCTGCACGATACCGTCCTCTGCCCACGCGCCCGAGCCGATTTCGTCCTTTTCCTTCGGCAGACCGAACAAAATCACGCGCGACACGCCGTGCGCGCGGGCGCGCTCGACCATGCGGTACAGCTGGTCAGGGGAATAGTGATACTGACCGGGCAGCGAGGGAATCTCCTCGTAGATACCCTCGCCCTCCATGACGAAAATCGGCCAAATCAGGCTTTCAGGCGAAAGGCGTGTCTCGCGTACCATACGGCGCAGGCCGTCCGATGTGCGCAGGCGGCGCGGGCGAATGTTGTCATGGAACATTTATATCTCCTCCTTGATGCAGGCGACCAAGTCGTCTATGGTTGCATTTTTTGCGATTTTCACGTTGTTATAGTGCTGTTTTGCGGCATCTGCAGTTTGTTTTCCGATGCAGAACGCGGTAACGCCAGTACAGTCCGCGCCGATGGCCTCGGCAAAGCCCTCGACCGTTGAGACGCTGGTGAACGTTACCCCATCCACCTTGCCTGCGGTGAGCCGGCTTCGCAGCGTGTCTGCTTTGTCGCAGCGGTGCACGGTGTCGTAGAGCGGCACATCGGTCACGCGGATACCCGCGGCGGACAGCCTTTCGGGTAACATCTGTCCGCCCTGTGCCGCGCGCAGCAGCAGAGCCGAACCGCCCTGCGGCATCGCGCCAATGAGCGCATCCGCGAGGTGTTCCCCGTCGTACTGCGCGGGAAGCAGGTCGGCGGTCAGACCGCAAGCCGCCAGCGCATCCGCTGTGCCTTTCCCAATGGCCGCGAGCTTCATGTTGTACAGCGCGCGCAGATCGCGGCCGAGCCGCCGCAGCGCGTGTACCGCCGCGGGCACACCCGCAGGACTCGTAAACACCGCCCAGTCATACGATTGCTCCAGCGCCGCTGCCAGCGGCTGCGTGTCCTCGCGCTCGACAGTTTCGATACATGGCGCTTCGATGACGTTTGCGCCCAGCGCACGCAGCCGCGCCGCGAGCGTACCCGCCCGCGTTTTCGGTCGGGTCACGACGATGGTTTTGCCGTGCAGCGGCAAGGGGGTAAACCAGTCGAGCGCGTCGCTCAAACCGCACACCCGACCGACCACGATGAGCGCGGGACTTTGCAGCCCCGCTTGGCGCACCGCGCCGGCAAGATCGGCAAGCTTTGTCACCACCTTGCGCTGCGTGCCCCGCGCGCCGTTTTCGATGACGGCGGCGGGCATGTCGGACTGCATCCCTGCGCGCAGCAGGCCGTCCGTCACCCGCTCCAAAGCGGTCAGTCCCATCAGGAACACCAGCGTGCCGTCCAGCCGAACAAGGCTGTCAAAGTCGATTTTGAGCGACTTTCCCACGCGCGCGTGCGCCGTGATGATGTGCACCGACGAGGTAAAATCCCGATGCGTCACCGGAATGCCTGCAAACGCAGGCGCCGCCAGCGCACTCGTCACGCCGGGAATGACGCGAAACGGCACGTTGTTTGCCAGCAGGTGCTCACACTCCTCGCCGCCGCGCCCGAACAGAAAGCAGTCCCCGCCCTTGAGACGCACGACATTTTTCCCTTCGCATGCCAGCCGCACCAGAATGTCGTTTATCTGCTCCTGCGGCACGGGATGGTGATGGTTTTCCTTACCAACGCACACCTTTTCCGCATGCTTCGGAATGAGGTCGAGAATGTCCTCTCCCACCAGCCGGTCATATACTACCGCGTCCGCCCGCGCAATCGCCTGCGCGCCCGCTGTTGTCAGCAAGCCTTTATCGCCCGGCCCTGCGCCGACCAGCGTTACCGTTCCTGTCATAGTTTTCCCTCCGCCTGATGTTTGAGTTGCAGCGCGAGCGTGCGGCCAAGGGCGGTAGCTTCCGCCCGCCGTCCGGTGACCGCGCCTCGCGCCATATGCTGCTCGTCCGCCGACACATACAGCCCGCGCAGGTGCAGCGTATCGCCCTGCACTTCAGCATACGCTGCGACCGGCGCAAAGCATCCGCCGCCGAGCGTGCGAATAAACGACCGCTCTGCCGCCGCGCAGTCGCGCGCATCCGCATCGTCGACCAGCCGCACCAGTTCTTCCCATTCCCCCGCGCGGCCCTGCACGGCCAGAATCCCCTGCCCCGCCGCCGGAATGATTTCATCGGGTGAAAAATACCGACGGATGCGATTTTGCAGACCGAGCCGGTGCAGCCCCGCCGCCGCCAGCACCAGCGCACCATACGCGCCGCTGTCGAGCTTTTTAAGCCGCGTCTGCACGTTGCCGCGCACGGGCTGCACGTCGATATCGGGAAACAATTGTTTCAGCTGCACCCGCCGCCGGGCGGACGAACAGCCGATGGGTTTTGCCTTATCCCAAACGCAGCCTTCCGGCAGCACCAGCACGTCGCGCGCGTCCTCGCGCTTGGTAAACGCCACAAGCGGCAGACCATCCGGCTGTTCCATCGGCACATCTTTCAAACTGTGCACGGTCAAATCCACCCGCCCGTCGGCCAGCGCGCGGTCAAGCTCCTTGACAAACAGCCCCTTGCCGCCGACTTTGTCGAGCGTTTTATCCAGAATCCTGTCGCCCGTGGTTTTCATGGTGATGAGTTCACAGTCGCCCAGCGCGCGGCAAACCTCCTCGGCCTGCACGACCGCCAGACGGCTGTCTCTGCTGCCCACTCGAATCATGTCGTTTCCTCCAATACCGCACGGATGCGCTTTGCCGCCGCCGCTGTTTTGCCATGCGCCGTGCCGTCCGACACCACGCCTGCGATGAGGCCCCCGCCTTCGCACACGGCGGGAAAGAAAAAGGTCGACTCCGCCGCGCAGTCGGCCACACTGCACGGAATGTGCAAATCCGCGCAGTCCGCCGCGATACGGTGATTGACCTGCCGGTCATTCGTCGCCGCGACTGCCAGAAAAGCCCCCGAAAGATCGCTTTTCTCATAGCCGCGAACGACATCGACCTCGATATTCGCCGGGCTTTCCGGCGCAACCACCGTCACCGCCGCGCCGAAGCGCCGCAAAACGCCGACGCGACGCGCGGCGATTGCTCCCGCGCCGAACACGACGCACGTTTGGCCCGCAAGCGAGACAAACAGCGGAAAACGCGGCGCAGGTTTGCACCGTTCCGGTACCGGTGCCGTCCAGCCGAAGCGCGCCGCGAGAAACGCCTGCACTTCTGCCAGCGTTTTCCCCTTTTCCTCACGCGGGCGGGCAATCACCAACACAGTCGCGCCTGTTTCACGCACCGCCGACAGCTTTTCCGCAAAGCCGCCCGCTTTCCCGGTGTCCTTGGTGACCAGAATGTCCGCACGCGTCTGACGCAGCAAAGCGACGTTCATTTCCTGCGAGAACGGCCCTTGCATCGCAACAATCTGCGCGCCCGCAAAGCCAAGCGACGCGCACTGCTCGAGCACGGAGACGCTCGGCAGCACCCGCGCGACCAGCCGCTCGCGCCAGCCCTCCACCGCCGTAAACGCCTCCAGCTCCTTGCTGCCGGTTGTCAGCAGCACGCGGCCGGGATGCGCGTTCAGCCAGCGCACCGCAGCGGCGGTATCGGGCACGGTCATCACGCCCTCGCTGTCGAGCGCGGGGCGCAGCAGACGTTCGTATTGCGCGCCGGTCTGTGCGCAGGCCGCGCGCAGATTATCCGAAACCAGCGCGGCATACGGATGGGTTGCGTCGACCAGCAAGGTGTCCCCGTCCAGCACGGCCTCCATCGCGTCCGCGTCCAGCCGCCCCTCGTTCACCGTAATGCCGCGCAGCGGCTCCATAACCGCCGCGCCGTAGTCGGTCGCAACATAAACATCCGCGCACCCGCCGCAGGCCGAAACAAAACGGCACAGCGCGTGTCCCTCGCTCGTACCCGAGAAAATCACGAGTTTCATACGCCGCGATACCCCCGCGGCGTCACCATGCGCCCGCCAATCACCCGTGTACAGCTGTTGCCCACAAACACGGTCGTCAGCATATCGGCCTGCGTATCGCGCAGCGCGCCGAGCGTCGTCAAAGTATATGTTTCGCCTGCGCGGCCGATGTTGCGCACCATGCCGCATACCGTCTCAGCAGGCAGCGTTTCCAGCAGGATATCGCACGCGCGCTGCAAATGGTCCACCCTCTTTTTGCTTGCCGGGTTATACAGCGCAATGCAGAAATCGCCCTGCGCCGCGCCGCGCAGGCGTTTCTCAATGACCTCCCACGGGGTAAGCAGATCGGAAAGCGACACGCAGGCGAAATCATTGGTCAGCGGTGCGCCGAGCACCGCGCCGCCCGACAGCGCCGCCGTCACACCCGGAATGACCTCGATCTCAATTTCCGGGTCCTGTGCACACACCTCAAACAGCAGTCCCGCCATACCGTACACACCCGCGTCGCCCGACGAGACAACCGCAACCGTATGCCCCGCCTTTGCCGCGTCGCGCGCCGCCGTACAACGGTCGACCTCGCGCGTCATGCCGGTCTGGATGCGTGTTTTTCCCTCAATCAATTCTGCAATCAGGTCGAGATACAGCCCGTACCCCGCCACGCAGTCGCACTGCTCGAGGGCGCGCACCGCGCGCAGCGTCATCTGCTCCGCGCCCCCCGGCCCGATGCCGATGCAATACAGCTTCATCTGCCGCTCCCCTTTCTCATATGCGCAAGGCACGCCTCCAGCCTGCCCGCGTCCACCAGTTCCTTCATGCCGCCCAGCAGCAAATCTACCGTTTTGCCGACCGCAAGTTCCATCAGTCCGTCCATATCGCCGTCCCGGTACAAATCATCGTAGGCGTGGTCAAAATGCAGGCGGCCCAGCGCCGTATCTTTGATTTGGGCGATCACGGGCAATGCCTGCCGATAGGCATGCCACCGATAAAATTCCGCCTGCGCTTCGTCCAGAATACGCGCCGCCGCCTGTTTCGCCGCGGCGCTATGCGAATCATCCAAATCGCCTAAATCGTCGAGGTTGTACAGCGTCACGCGCGCGTCCTCGCCCGCCGCCTGCTCAATATCGCGCGGCATGGCAAGGTCGAGCAGCAGGCGCGGGGGGTGCCGCAGCGCGGACACCTGCCGCGCGGTGAGGGTAAAGTGCGGACTGGTTGTCGCGCTGATCGCCAGATCCGCGCCCTCGAGCACCTCGCACCGCCGGTCATACGGGAACGTATCGCACCCGGCGGGGACAATCGTCTCTCCGTGATGGTAACTGCGCAGCGTGACCGTCACCGCGCAGCCCTGTGCGCGCAGCGCCTCCGCCGCGCGACGGCCCATCTCGCCGTTGCCAATGACAACCGCGCGACGGCCTTCCAGCGCACCGAAAAAATCCTGTGCTCGCCGCACACCCGCCGTTGCCGCGGACGCGGGTACCCCGGTCAGCCTGACCTCGGTGCGCACGCGCTTGCCTGCGGTCACCGCGCGCCGAAACAGTGTGTCGAGCACGCTGTCCATGGTCTGCGCCTCTCGCGCGAGTGCTGCGGCATCGCGCACCTGCGTGAGAATCTGGTCATCCCCGAAAATCTGGGATTTCAGCCCCGCCGCGACCGCCATCAGATGCTGTACGCACGCCTCGCCCGTGCGGGTCACACTCAGGCCGCGAAACGCCGCCGCGTCAAAGCCCGCCGCGCGGGCAAGCATAGCAAACGGGTCGAGCGACACGCCATCCTCACCGTGCAAATACAACTCGGTGCGGTTGCAGGTCGCCAGCAGCACACAGCCTGCAACGCCCGGCATTTCGGCCAACTGCGGCAATAATGCCTGCACCTGTCCGCGCACGAACGATACGCGCTCCCGCTCCTTCAGCGGCGCATGCACAAAATCTATTCCCATCATCGTGAGGTTCACAGCTTTTTGCCCTCCAACTGTTTTTCATCAAATTCCACGCGCCAGTCCCGCTGTGCCAGCGCTATGGTCACGCCGTTCTGCGCGGTTTTACGGCAGATCAGCCGCCCACCGGAGGCGGCGCACACCGCCGCGCGCTCGCACACGTTATCCACGCCGACCGTGCACGCGACAAAATCCGAGGGCGTAAAGTCGCCCGGCACGTTTTGCAGCGTCTCCGCCGAAAACACGGTCAGCGGCAGGTCGTGCGCTTGGCAGAACCGCAGCAGCCCCGGCTCGTTTTGCTTTACGTCAATGCTCGCAATGCCGCGCACCGCTTCCCACGGCACGCCCGCAGCATCCAACGCGGCCTGTGCGGCCGCTTCAATCGTTTGCGCGTCCGTTCCCTTACGGCAGCCGATACCGAGATACGCAATGCGCGGCACCAGATGCAGCGTATGGGCAAACGGTGCGGCTTTGGTGTCAAAGCCGACCACAAAGCCGCTGTCTGCGGCGTAGTCCAAGCTGACCTGCGCGGGCAAGCGCCCGCACACCGGAAAATCCGACCCCAGGCCGACCGTCTCGCCGCGCAGCAGCGCACCGGAAACGTATTTGATGTTTTCCGGGTCGATTACTGTGCAATCATGCGCCGCCGCCCATGTATCGACCGCGAACGCCGCGCGTGTGTCGGTCGCAGTCGTGATGACCGCCTGCGCGCCGAGACCACCCGCCAGCCGCTGCGCAAGGGCGTTCGCGCCGCCGAGGTGGCCGGACAAAATCGGGATGACAAACCGCCCCGCCTCGTCGATGACCAGCACTGCCGGATCGAACGCCTTGCCCGCAAGATACGGCGCGACCGCGCGCACCGCGATGCCCGCCGCACCGACAAACACGATCAGGTCACAGTCCACCATCGCCTGCTGCGCAAAGCGCGCAAGCTGTGTGCCCGCAAGCGAGGGGTCCACCGTGCGGGCGTACCGCTCGGTCAGGAAGTCGGGCAATAGTGCCGCTGCTTTCTGCGCGGTCTGCGCGCCGACGGCGGTGAACGAGACAAACTTCGCGTGCTTCATCGGCTGGCCTCACGAAAGCCCGTGGAAAACGACGGGTCGTATAGCTTTGACCGTTCATAGTCGTCACCCAGAAAACCGCCGACTGTAATCAGCGCGGTTTTGGTCACGCCCTCGCGCGCCGCAGCCTCGGCCAGCCCCGCCACCGTCGTGCGAATGACCTTCTCATCCGGCCACGTCGCCTTATAGACGATGGCGGCGGGCGTTTCGGGCGCGTATCCGCCTTGAATCAGCCTCGCGGATAGTCTTTCCAGCTGTCCCGCGGACAGGAAAATCACCATGGTCGCACCGTGCGCGGCAAGGGCTTCGATTTGCTCTTTTTCCGGCACGGGCGTGCGCCCCTCCATGCGGGTCAGGATGACCGTCTGGCTGACGCTTGGCAGCGTATATTCGGCTTTTAAGGCCGCCGCCGCGCCGCAGAACGAGGAAACCCCCGGACAGACCTCGTATGCCAGCCCCAGCCGGTCGAGCGCGTCCATTTGTTCGCGGTGCGCGCCGTACACGCACGGGTCGCCCGTGTGCAGCCGCACAACCGTCTTGCCCGCCTTGGCGGCAGGCGCCATCACCGCGATAACCTCCTCAAGCGTCATCTTGGCGCTGTCGTAGACGGCGCAGCCGTCCTTTTTATATTCCAGTAAGGCAGGATTGACCAGCGAGCCCGCGTACACAATCACGTCCGCTTGCGCAAGCAGCTTTGCGCCTCGTACGGTAATCAGGTCGGGCGCGCCCGAGCCTGCGCCGACAAAATAAATCATGCCTGCCCCTCCTTTACCAGAATGATGGAAAAATATCCGGTCGGCTCGTCCAGCTCCGCGAGGTCGGTCACAACGCGCTGCCCTTCCATGCCGCATCGCTCAACCAGCGCCGCGTTTGCCAGTTCGCCGCGCGCGGCCAGCGTGTCACGCACCTCGAGAATCGACTTGCCCGCCTTCATCAGCACGCGGCTGCCGGGCAAATCGAGCGCCGCGTCCAACCCACCGTGTGAGGCGGGAATGATGTGCAGCATTTCATTGTCCTCGCACAGCGCGCGACCCAGTGCGGCCGCCGCCGCGCAAAAGGACGGCACACCCGGCACGATTTCGGTCGCGTAGCCGCGCGCTTGCACGCGCCGCAGCACATACCAGCAGGTCGAATACACGGTCGGGTCGCCGAGCGTCAAAAACGCCACGGTTTTTCCCTCGTCCAGCAGCGCGCAGATATCGTCTGCCGCGCGGTCGTGGCAAGCGTCGCGTTTGACCTTGTCACGGGTCATGGGCATGTCACAGTGCAGCACCGGCTTATCCCCGATGTGCCGCGCCGCGATTTGCAGCGCGGTCTGCTCGCCCGCGCCCGACTGCGGCACCGCGATAACGTCGCTCTCCCCCATCACGCGGATGGCTTTGGCCGTCATGAGTTCCGGGTCACCCGGACCCACACCCACGCCATATAGTATTCCCGTGCTCATACTGTCTCCTTTAACCGCTTGCACAATGCCCAAGCGCCGGGCGACTGTGCCAAAATCCCGTATTTTCCCGTAAATAGGATAAACTCCACCTGTGCTTTGCCGCGCAGCCGCAGACGAAGCCGCTCTTCTATCGCCCTGCCGATGCGCGAGAGCACCGCCTCCCGCAGACCAGCTGCGTCCAGCAGGTCGATGCAGGCTTCGACCGAAACCGCGCCCATCAGACCTTCGAGCGTCTCGCGCCCCGCGCCGCAAAGCGCGGCGTGCGCGGTGAAAATCTCCTGCCGCCCGTCCGCGACCGACGAATGGGTATTCATTACTCCCGCGGCGAGTTTGACCAGCTTGCCCGCGTGTCCAACCAGCAGAATATCCGCAAAGCCGCGGAAAGCCGCGTGGTCGAGCGTCTCTCCAATGTAGTTCGAGCACTTGACCGCGCGTTCCAAGTCCAGACCCAGCGTGTCACGCGCAAAATCTGCGCCGTAGTTGCCCGGACACAGGAACGCGATGCGCTGCCCCGCGGCATACAGGCTGTCCAGTTCCAACCGGATAGTATCCAAAAGCGCCTTTTCACTCATCGGTTCGACCACGCCGCTTGTGCCGAGAATGGAAATGCCGCCCACAACGCCCAGATGTTCGTTGTAGGTCTGTTTGGCCAGTTCCTCTCCATTTTCCGCCGAAACGACGACCGAAAAGCCGCCCGTGTAACCGGTTTCGCGCGCGGCGCGCTCAATCGCCGCTGTAATCTGCGCGCGCGGTGCGGGATTGATGGCAGCCTCGCCCACAGCAACCGAAAGGCCGGGGCGCGTGACGCGTCCGACGCCTGCGCCGCCCGCAATGGAAACGCCGCTTTCCGCACGGCGCACCGCCGCCGAAATGCGCACGCCGTCGGTCACATCCGGGTCGTCGCCCGCGTCCTTGCACACCGTGCAGACCGCCGCGTCGTCCTCCCACCGCGGCTGCTCAACCGAAAGGTGGAAGGTCAGTCCTGCCGGGGTTTGCAGCGCGATTTCAGCAGGAGCCGCGCCCGTCAGCAGCAGCATTGCCGCCGCCTGTGCCGCCGCTGCCGCACACGAACCGGTCGTCCAGCCGCGCCGCAGCGCCCGCCCGCCCTGATAGGTCATATTCTCCATGTTATTTCGGTCACCTCCCCGCAGAAAGCAGTGGCAGGACAGGCCGCAAACCCGCCCTGCCCGCTTTTCTCATGACTCCTTTTGCGCCTCGCGCACGGTTTCCTGCTTTTTCCGCTCGACGAACCGGCCGAGGAAAAACGCAATGACACCCACGCCCACACCGGTTTGCACGCAGAACAGCAGGCTTTCCAGCTCGCCCGGTAATTCCCCGCCGAGCAGCTGCTCAAACACCGGCGTTGCCCAAGGCTCGTATGCCTCGCCCGTGATTTCCGCCACCTTTTCACTGCCCGCATCATCCGAGCCGCCAAACTCCGCACCGCGCAACGCCAGCACAGGTGTGACAATCAGCACCGCGCAAAGCAGAAGCAGCACAATCATCAGCGTTCTGTCCTTTTTTGTCATGCGCTCGCCTCCTCAAATCCGACTGCACGCAGCTCGGGCTGCGCATAAGCCTCGAGCGCCATCATAATAATGACGGTCAGCACGCCTTCCAATACCGCCAGCGGCAGCTGCGTCGGCGCAAACACGCCGAGAAATTCCAGCACCGAGCCGGAAATGCCGCCCGTTGCGGATGGATAAGCCACCGCCAGCTGTACGCTCGTCACGCAGTAGGTAATCAGGTCGCCCAGCGCCGCCGCCAGAAACACCGACGCTTTTTTATTCACCTTGAGTCGGAGGCACAGCCTGTAAATCCCAAACGCGACAAACGGCCCCACGACCGACATGGAGAAGGTGTTCGCACCCAGTGTAGTCAGACCGCCGTGCGCAAGCAGAATCGCCTGAAACAGCAGCACAATCACGCCCAGAATGGACACCGCCGCCGGTCCAAACAGAATCGCGCCCAGCCCTGTGCCCGTCATGTGCGAACACGAGCCGGTCACCGACGGAATTTTGAGCGACGAGATGACAAAGATGAACGCGCCCGCCATCGCCACCAGCGTCACCGCGCGTCGGTCGCGCGCCACGGTTTTCTTGAGCGAGAAATACCCCGCCAGCAGAAACGGCAGCGCAATCACGCCCCACAGGATGCACATGGACGGGGGCAGAAAGCCCTCCATGATGTGCATGGCGCCCGCCGTCGGCACCACACCGCACAAAAGCGCGGCACAGGCCGTCAACCGAACCAGTTTTCGTTGTTTTTGTGTCATATTTTCTCCTTTCCCGCGAAAAACTGCGGATACAAAAATACGCCGTACCCCGATGCTTCCCACACATCAGGCCGGCGCTGAACGCCCGCCTCCCCCTTTGCCGGAGAGCCGGGCTGACGCACAACCGGCCATCGCTCGTAGCCGTATGCGCTTCCGTCCCAAAAGGCAGGTATTCTGGCTTGGGCGTCCTTGCACGCAGCCGGTCTTCCCGAGCCTTCGGGCTCAGTGACGTATTCGGCGGCGCGCTCTTCCCTTACAGCGGCGGGACCGCAGAGGATTTGCACCTCTTTCCCTATTCTCCTGCCGGAGAAATGGCAGGCACCCTTTGGTATCCGGACGCATGCGCCCGGAAGAAGCATATTCATTATATCACGCTCGAAACCGCTGTCAACACAAGCGCTCCGCATTGTATCGAATTCTTCCAAAATCCGCAACATTTTCTCAAGGCAACACCGCACAATTCACACGCAAATCATTCTTGCTGAATGACGCGATATTGCCTTAATCCTGCTGATGGTCCAGCAGCCGGGTAAGCTCCTCCGGCGTGCGCGGGCAAGGCGCGTCCTGCGGCACCAACTCCCGCGCGCGCAGCGCGTCCCATACCTCCAGCAGCATGGGGCGGCGCAGATGCGCCTGCCGCAGCACGGCTTGGTCCGCCAGCACCGTCTGCGGCGTACCGTCGGCAAGGATACGCCCCGCGGAAAACACCACCGCGCGCGTCGCCCAGCGAAAAGCAAAATCCATGTCATGCGTGGAAATGAGCAGCGTCCGTCCCTCGTCCGACAGGCGGGCAAGCACGCGCTCGAGCCGTTCCTCGCCCACAGGGTCAAGCGAAGCGGCCGGTTCGTCCAGCAGAATGATCTCGCTCTCCATCGCCAGAATATCCGCGATAGACACGCGCTTTTTCTCCCCACCGGACAGGTCATGCGGCGGGCGCGCGCGAAACGCCTGCAAATCCATGTAATCCAGCGCGTGGTCGACACGGCGCGCGACCTCCTGACGCGGCAAGCGCAGGTTCATCGGCCCGAAGGAGACCTCGGCCGCGACGGTCGATGCGATGATCTGATCGTCCGCGTTCTGAAACACAATTCCGACCCGCTCGCACAGCGTTTTGCGCATTTTTTTGTCAACCGGCTTACCCTGTAGCACGATCTGACCGCTCTCCGGTGTCAGCACACCGTTCAGGCACAGGAAAAAAGTGGACTTTCCCGCTCCGTTCGGCCCGAGTACCGCAATGCGTTCGCCCGCATGCACATCGAGCGACACGCCGTCCAGCGCGGGCGCGCCGGAATCATAGCAGAAACGCAGGTTCTGTGCCTGCAAAATCGGCTGCATCTATCCCTTCCCCTCCTTTTTTATATGGCAAGCGCCACAAGCACCGCCCAGAACAGCAGCATCCAGGCGATTTGCGTCCCGCGCACCGGCTTTTCCTCTTCCAGAAAGCGCAAATCTCCGTCATAACCGCGCGCGGTCATCGCGTCCGCGTAAACGCGCGAGCGGCGCAGCGCCAACACCAGCAGGTTGCCCGCCGTACCGCCGAACGAACGGCACGAGCTGCGGAAATCCCGCCAGCCCAGCCGCGCGCCCGCAGCCTGCCGCATACGCCCGTACATATCCAGCAGTACAAACACAAAGCGGTAAATCAGGTACATCAGTTCGCACAGCAACGGCGGCAGATGCGCGCGGCGCAGTACGTCCACCAGCTCACAAGCCGTGGTCGTCAGCGCCAGCAGATACATGGCGCTCACCGCCCCCAGCGCCTTGAGCACCAGCGCCGCGGCAAAGCGGACGCTGTCCGCGCTTGCGCACAGGTAAAACCACGGAAGGGGCAGATTCCAGTCGCCCGCGGGCGCGGCAGAGACATCACACGCGACCGCCGCGCCGCCCAGCAGGAGAAACGTGAGCGGCACAAGCAGCAGCCCAAGATAATCCTGCAGCGGCAGGCCGCCTTTGCCTTTTTGCAGCGCCGCCAGCGCAACAATGACCGCGACAGACACCGCCGGCCGGTCGGCTGCCAGACAAAGCACCAACGTACCGACTGCCAATGTGGTCTTGAACACCGGATTCCAGCCGCCCATACCGGATTGATACGCCAGCCGGTCGATTGACCGCGGCCCGTGCCCATGCCCATGCCGATGATTCATGCCTTGGCCTCCCTCCTTGCAATATGTGACATTGTATCGTCTGGGCCGTGGTTTGTCAACCGAATCCATCTGCGCAAAAATTTTTGATAATTAGCGCGGATAAATTGTCATCCTGCGTGAAATATCGTATAATAAGGATAAAACGATCAGTACCCCGCTGCATGCTGTCGCACAGGGTCGGATTTTGTTTGCAATGAAACAAGGAGGATATCCATGAACACCATCAATCCCCAGAGTTGGAAAGCGGACCTGCCCGCCTTCCGTGAAAAGACTGCGGCATTTTACGCAGGTGAGATCACGCTCGGCGAATACAAAGGCTTTTCCGGCTACTACGGCAGCTACGCTCAGAAGGGCGGCAAGGCCAGCATGCTGCGCCTGCGCATGCCCGCCGGCCGCGTGACCCGCGAAAGACTGGCGTTTGTCGCGCGGATGCTTCGCACCTATGACGTACCGCGCGCACACTTTACCACCTGCCAGACCATCCAGCTGCACGACCTCGGACCGGATACCGTGTATGCCGTCATGGAGCAGGCGCTCGACGCCGGCATCGTGACCATGGGCGGCGGCGGCGATTTTCCGCGCAACGTCATGTGCTCTCCGCTCTCCGGCGTACAGACAGATGAATATTTTGACACGCTGCCTTGGGCAGAAGCCGCCGGCAATTACCTGATGGGCTTTATCAAGGCCGAAAAAATGCCGCGCAAGCTCAAAGTCGGTTTTTCCAACTCCCCGGCTAACTTGACGCATGCAACCTACCGTGACCTTGGCTTTGCAGCCCGTCCGGATGGTAAATTCGACGTATACAGTGCCGGTGGTCTGGGCAACAATCCGCGCTTTGGCGTTCAGGTTGGAGAAGCGGTGGAACCCTCGCAGATTCTGTATTATATCAAGGCCATGTGGCTGACCTTCCGCGCTTACGGCAACTATGAAAACCGCGGCAAGGCCCGCACCCGCTATATGGTGGAGACGCTGGGCGGGCCGGAAAACTATGCCAAGGCGTTCCGCGAAAAACTGGACGAGGTCTATGCCTCCGGCGAGGAGTTAACGCTTTCGGTAAAGCCGCAAGTGATTACCAAAACCGGAGACGGCACGACGGTCAGCGGGCCGCGCATACTGCCCCAGAAGCAGCCCGGCCTATACACCGTCGTCTGGCATCCGATTGGCGGACAACCCGCGCCCGCAACGCTTTGCGCACTCAGCGACCTGCTACAGGACATGCCGGACGCAGAAATACGCCTTGCGCCTGACGAGGCCGCCTATATTGTCAATCTGACTGGCACAGAGGCCCAAAAGGTGCTTGCTGCCACACCGGACAGTGCACGCACGTTGTTTGAAACCTCGGTCAGCTGCATCGGCGGCACAATCTGTCAGGTGGGCATGCGCGACTCGCAGGGCCTGCTCGGCGCATGTGTTGCAGCGGTACGCGAGGCCGGCCTGCCGGACGGCGCGCTGCCGCAGATGCACGTTTCCGGCTGCGCCTCCTCGTGCGGTACGCATCAGACCGGCTCTATCGGTTTCCGCGGTGCGTCCAAGCTGGTGGACGGCAAGCCGCAGTCCGCTTTCACGCTGTTTGTCGGTGGGTGCGACTACCAGGGCAAGGAAGTGATGGGCCGCGAGCTGGGCGTCATTCTGGAAAGCGAAATTCCCGCTTTTCTGGTCGAACTGGGCAAGACCGTCGCCGCTTCCGGAAAGGATTTCGCCGCATGGCGTGAGACCGATCCCGAGGGCATCGACCGCATCGCCGCACCTTATCTGGCCTGATTTCATCGAAATAAAAAATGCGCCGCAGGGACAAGCCCTGCGGCGCATTTTTATGGATTTTAGGCAGTTTGTGTCAGAAAGAAATCATGATCCGTGCAGGTATTCCCGCAGGGTGGCGCGCACCGCGCCCGGTCCGGCAATCAGCTTGCCGAACATGGTTTCGATTTTGTCGGCCAGACCGTTTTCCACCAGATCGGCGGCGAACACAGCCGTATTGGACAAAATCGGACGCAGCTTATCGCCTACACTTTCGGGCTTGCCCAGCTCGATGCCGGCCAGCTGCTGCTGGAGGGTTTCCAGCATCGGGTCGGCGGAAACCTCCATCCTCTCGCCCTTATCGTCCACGCCCAGCAGGTAACGCAGCCAGCCCGCAATTGCCAGCGGGATGAACGTCAGGCTCTTGACATCCAGCGTATCGGACGCGATATAGCTCTTGATGGTTTCGCCAAAGCGAATCGGGATCTTCTGAGACGTGTCGGTGGCAATACGCTGCGGCGTGTCCGGAATGAACGGGTTGGGGAAACGCTGGCCCACGACCTCGGCGATAAAGTCCGCGGGCTTGATGATGCCCGGGTCGGTCACCACCGGCATGCCCTCGTCATAGCCGATGCGCTCAATCAGGCCCTTCAGTTCGGTATCCTGCATTTCCGCCGCAATGCTGGTGTAGCCCAGCAGGCAGCCGTAAACCGCCAGCGCGGTGTGCAAGGGATTGAGGCAGGTCGTAACCTTCATGCGCTCGGTCTTGTTGACCGTATCGCGGTCGGTCATATACACGCCCGCCTTCTCCAGCGCGGGACGTCCGTTCGGGAAGTTGTCCTCAACCACCAGATACTGCGGAATCTCCGCATTGACAAACGGCGCAATAAAGGTGTTGCGGCTGGTGATAATCGGCTCCATATCCTCGATGCCGTCGGCCAGCAGCGCGTTTTCCACTTCCTTGGCCGGACGCGGGGTGATCTTATCGATCATGCTCCACGGAAACGCAACGCGCGTTTCATCCTGCATATACGCGACAAACCCATCATCCACCAGACCGTTTTTCTGCCATGCCTCAACGATTTCGAGCACGCTGCCGCGCAGCTTTTCACCGTTGTGCGAGCAGTTGTCCATGCTGGCCAGCGCAATCGGATATGCACCGGCCTTATAGCGCTCATACATCAGCGCCGCGACCATGCTCATCGCGTGACGCGCGCCCGACGGGCCGGCCTTCATGTCCTCGGCAACCACCGGCATCAGCTCACCCTGAATGTTGCGCAATGCGTAGCCCTTTTCGGTAATCGTGAAGCTGACCATCTGCAGAGAGGGGCTGACAAAGATTTTGCGCAGCTTTTCCATCTCAGCCGCGTCCGTGCTGTCCGCACAAACGCTGTCCGCGATGGATGCCACGATTTCACGCTCGGTCGTGCCGTCCGGCTTGAGACCAACCATCATGGTCAGTTCGTCGTGCGGCTTGTAAATCTTCTTGATAATGTCGTAATCGAAGGTGTCGCCCGCAATGATGCCGCAGGTCGCCTCCCCTTTATTGAGCAGCTCCTGCTGCAGCATCGCCACAAAGCCGCGGAAAATGTTGCCCGCGCCGAAATGTACCCAAACCGGGGTTTCCGCGGTCTGCGCACGCGTTTTCTGCACGTCAAACTGCGGCAGCTTGACGCCGACTGCCTGCCAGCCTTCCTTATCCTGCAACGCTTCCAGACAGAGTTTCATATTACCATTCCTTTCGCAACTATCAGATGGTTTTGCAACGGTACCCGCGGCTATCCTGCCCGTGACGCAGGATAGCCGCAGCATATCAATTTAAATCAGTCCGGCTGCCATCGGCAACCCAAGGCTGACTACCGGCACATAGGTGACCAGCAGCAGGCCTAACAAAATCGCCACATAATACCAGAGCATATACGGCATGACCTTGGATAGGCTTGATCGCCCGACCTTGATGGCAACAAACAGCGTATTGCCGACCGGCGGGGTGATGTTACCGATGCACAGGTTGTACACCAGAATCAGGCCGAACTGCACGGGGTCCATGCCGAACGTCTTAACGACAGGCAGGAACAGGGGTGTGAAAATGAGAATCGCGGGGGTAACGTCCATAAACGTACCCGCAATCAGCAGGATAACGTTCATAATCAGCAAAATAATGATAGGATTCTGGGTCAGACCGAGCAGCGCCTCGGAAATCGCCTGCGGAATCTGCGTGAACGCCATCACCCAGCCGAGTATGTTGGACACGCCAATCAGGAACACGACCATGCCGCTCATCTTGGCGCTTTCCACGACAATGTTCCAGAAGGACTTGAGCGTAATATTCCGATAGCAAATGCCCAGAATCAGCGCGTAGACCACCGCGATGGCCGACCCTTCGGTGGCGGTGAAGATGCCGCCGATGATGCCGCCGATGACAACCACAATCAGGGACAGGGACGGAATCGCCTTCAAGGTGCACACGCCGAGGTTTTTCCAATCAAATTTGCCGGGCATGCCCTTGTAACCCTTTTTCTTGGCAATGATAATCGCCACCGCCATACAGCACAGCGCCCAGATGATGCCGGGAATATAGCCGGCCATGAACAGCGCCGCAACCGACGTACCGCCCGCTGCGAGCGAGTAGGTAATCAGCGCGTTGGAGGGCGGGATCAGCAGACCGGACGGGGCGGATGCGCCGTTGGTTGCCGCACAGAGCGCCTTATCATAGCCCTGCTCTTCTTCGCCCTTTTCCACCATGCTGCCGACCGCGGCGGCCGCGGCGGAAGCCGAACCGGAAATCGCGCCGAACAGCGCGTTTGCGCCGATGTTGGTCACCAGCAGCGCGCCGGGCAGCTTGCCCAGAATCGCCATAACAAAATCGACCAGCCGCTTGGCGATACCGCCCTGATTCATCAGGTTACCCGCAAGGATAAAGAACGGGATGGCGGTCAGGCTGAACTTGCTCATGCCCACAAAGATACGCTGCGCGCCGGTTATGACCGAGACATCCAGTGAAACCGTCTGCAAAATCGCAATCAGCGAGGAAATGCCAATCGAATACGAGATCGGCACACCGATGACCAGCAAAACGGCCAGCACGCCGATGATAATTAGCAAAGACTGCATTGCCATATGTTACGCCCCCTCCTTCTTTGCGTCCAAGCCGGTACCCTTGCAGATATCCGCGATATTCAGGACGGTATAAATCATGTTCAGCACACCGCACAGCGGCATGACGACATAGAATACGCCGACCGCAACGCCCAGCGAAGAGGTCATCTGGCCCATCGCAAGCTGCGAAATCTGCACGCCGCCGTACACCAGAATAATCAGGGAAAACGCAAAGGCAATCAGCTCACCGAAAATGCCCAGCGCTTTCTGCATCGCAGGCTTCATCTTCTCTACCAGAATCGGGATGTTCATGTGTCCGCGCTCACCGGTGACCAGCGACGCGCCCAGCAGACTTGCCCATGCAAACAGGTAGGAAACCAGCTCCTCCGACCAGGAGGACGGGTTTTTCAGAACGTAACGCGTGAATACCTGCCAGCAGGTCAGTACGACCATGGCGATAAAGCTCACGCCGGCCAGCACATTGAGCAGCTTGGTCAGAGCGTTTCTGAGTGTTTTCATTTGTTACGCACCTCCTCAGGATTCGGTCGACGGATACTGCTCGTTGTACACCTGAATCGCGTCGTAAATCGGCGCAAGATTCGGATACTGCGCGAGCATGTCCTCGTGCATTGGTGCGCAAGCCTCTTGGAACGGCTTGGTGTCGGGGTACAGGAACTGTACGCCCTGCTCGTTGGCCGCGCGGTCCTTCGCTGCCGCGACTGCGTCCGTCCACTCGGTCCGCTGCACCTGATTGACCAGCTGGAAGCCCTCTTCAAAAATCGCGCGCTCCTCCTCGCTCAAAGCGTCGAGGAAGGCGATGTTGCCGATTAAGATGTCCGGAATCATCTGGTGCATGTCGTAGGAGTAATATTTGCACACGTCGCCATGTCCGTTATCGGTCAGGGCCAGCTCATTATTTTCCGCACCGTCGATAATCTTGCTCTGCAGCGCGGTATATACGTCGCCGAAGCCCATCGGCGTGGCCGAGCCGCCCAGCAGACTCATCATCTGCACGTTGGTCGGCGACTGCTGCACGCGAATCTTGAGACCCTTGAGGTCGGCGGGTGTCTCAATCGGGGTGCTGACCGTATAGAAGTTGCGGGTACCGGCATCCAGCCATGTGACTGCCTCAAAGCCCGCCTCCTTGGTGGACGCAAAAATCGGGCCGGTGATGGATTCATCATCCATTGAGGCGTGATATGCCTCGGCGCTGGCGAACAGATACGGCAGGTTAAACAAGGTGTAATTCGTGCTGAAGGTTTCCAGCAGCGAGTTGGATGCTACGCAGAAATTGATGGCGCCGGTCTGTGTCAGCTGCACCATCTCGTTCTGCGAACCGAGCAGCTCGCTCGGGAACACCTCAACGTCATACTTGTCGCCGAGCTTGCTTTCAATAAATTCTTCAAATGCTGCCAGTGCAATATGGGTGGGGTGATTGGTCGACTGGTTATGCCCGATTCGGATGATCGTTCTCCCATCCGAGCCCTGACCGCAGCCGGTCAGTACCGCCGCTGACATCACCGTTGCCAGCGCGAGCGCCAGCACTTTTTTGAAGGTTTTCATCGTGCAGACGTTCCTCCTGTCCATTCTCTTTTACGCTTTCACTTTCTCTCCGCTGTCCGCTTACTTGGACAGCGCCTTTTCACAGGCCTCAAACAGGCCGTTGAGGTATGTCGCGCCCAGCGCGCGGTCATACAGGCCGTAGCCCGGCTTGCCGGTCTCACCCCAGATCATGCGGCCGTGGTCGGGACGGACATAGCCGTCAAACCCGGTCTCGACGAGTGCCTTGACAATCTCATACATATCCAGACTGCCGCAGCCGGACAGATGCGCGCGCTCCTCAAACGAGCCGTCCTCCATGATTTTGACGTTGCGCATGTGCATAAAGCCGATACGGTTCATGGCAGAATACTTGCGTACCATCGCCGGGATGTCATTGAACTTTGCGCAGCCCAGCGAGCCGGTGCACAGGCACAGCGCATTGGCCGGCGAATCGACAATGGACAGGTAACGGTCGAGGTTCTTCTCGCAGGTGATGACGCGCGGCAGACCGAAAATCGGATACGGGGGATCGTCCGGATGCAGCGCCATCACAACGCCGCACTCCTCGGCCACCGGAATGACCTTCTTGAGAAAGATTTCAATATTCTTCCACAGACCTTCCTCGCCCAGCTCGCCATATGCACGAATCAGGTCGCGCACCTCATTCTGCGTGTAGCTGGCATCCCAGCCCGGCAGGTTGATGTCGTCCGTCAGCGGATCGAGGCCCTTCATCTGCTCCCAGTACATGACCAGACTGGTCGAGCCGTCCGGCGCCTTTTTATCCAACTGGGTACGCGTCCAGTCAAAGACCGGCATGAAATTATAGGTCACGCACTTGACGCCGTATTTCGCGCAGCGGCGGATGTTCTCGCAGTACACATCGATATGTGCGTCGCGCTTGTCCGTGCCGAGCTTGATATCCTCGGATACCGGGATGGATTCCACCACGTCAAAAATCAGGCCGTTTTCTTCACACTGGGCCTTCATCTTGGCAAGGCTCTCCTCCGGCCACACTTCGCCGGGCTTTACGTCATATACCGCCGAAACAATCGAGCGCATGCCCGGGATCTGCCGGATGTACTCCAGCGAAACCGGATCGGATTCTCCATACCAACGGAACGATAGCTTCATATTGATTCCTCCTGAAAAAATTACTGATTTAAGCCAATGAACGTTTCCACATTGCGGAAACAAATATCCTCAATCATGCCGCCGAGCAGATTATAATCGGCGGGCGCCATGCCGTCTGCAACCCAACTGCCCACCAGATTGCACAGAATCCGACGAAAATATTCGTGACGGGGGTAGGACAGGAACGAACGGGAGTCGGTCAGCATACCGATAAATCGGCTGAGCACACCGATGTTGGCCAAGCTCTTCATCTGCGCAATCATGCCGTCATAGTGGTCGTTAAACCACCATGCCGAGCCAAACTGAATCTTTCCGGCAGCCGTTGCATCCTGGAAGCAGCCCGCTGCGGCAATCAGTTTGTCGTTATCCGCCGCGTTGAGCGTATAGAGTACGGTCTTGGGCAGCTTGTCCCGCACCGCCAAGCGGTCCAGCAGCGCTGCCAGCGAAGCGGCAGCAATCGGGTCGCCGATGGCGTCGCCGCCCACATCCGCGCCGAGTGCGCGGTACAGCTTGGTATTCAGGTTGCGAATCGCGCCCATATGCAGCTGCATTGCCCAGCCGCGGTCCGCGTACTGCTCGCCAAGAAAGTCCATCATCAGCGACTGGTAGGCTGCAACCTCGTAATCCAGCAGCGACTCACCCGCCAGCGCCTTGCGCATGGCCTCTTCCGCCGCGCTTTCGTCCCAAACCGTAAAGTCCGGCGAGCCGAAGGAGTGGTCGGACAGTCGGCAGCCGACCTGCGCGAAATATTCCACGCGCTGCGCCAGCGCCTGCTTGACGTCGTCAATCGTGCGGATCAGAATATTGGCCGCCGCGCCCAGCTTCTGCAAATACACCGGATAGCCGGGGTCGACGATGTTGAGCGCCTTTTCCGGTCGGAAGGTCGGCAGCACCTTGACCGCAAAGCCCGTATCCGCAGCCAGCTTTTTGTGCCACTGCAAATCGTCAATCGGGTCATCCGTGGTGCAGAGCGCACGCACATTGCTCTCCTGAATGAGCGAACGAGAAGAGCCGGCCGGGCTTTGCAGTTTAGCGTTAGCCTTCTCCCAAATCGCGTCCGCCGTGGTCGGGTCAAGCAAATCGTCGATCCCGAAAAAGCGGACAAGCTCCAAATGCGACCAGTGATAAATCGGATTGCCAATCAGGCGAGGCATCACCTCGGCATAACAGTCAAACTTTTCACGACCGGGCGCGTCGCCGGTGATGCAGCGCTCAGGAACTGCGTTGGCGCGCATCACACGCCATTTATAGTGGTCGCCGCCCAGCCACGCATGGGCCAAATCGTCAAAGCGGACATCCTCGTAAATCTCCTGCGGATTGAGATGGCAGTGATAATCGAAAATCGGCATTTTTTCTGCATGCTCGTGATAGAGAATGCGCGCCGCTTCGCTGTTCAGCAAAAAGTCGTCGCCAATAAATGTTTTCATATTCCTTTCTCCTTTGCTGATTCAGATAAGCAAAATGGACGAAAATACATTCCACTTTTTTCGTTTCCTGTATCTGGCTTTAGTCTACAGTAAATATTGCGCTATATCTTGGTGTTTCATGCTTGAAATGTAGTAAAAGTTGCTATATAATAAAAATGTGCATAATATTGCGAGGTTGATCTTATTGAATGTACACAAAGAAGAATTTACGCTGCGGCAGTTCATGGAAGAAAAAGATTTTGAGTTTCATCACTACCTTGACCACATTCCACCGAATGTGGAATTTAACGAGCATCCGTTTTACGAAATCTTCTTTTTCCTCTCTGGAAACGTCAATTATATCATCGAAGGACGCACCTATCAGCTGCGTCCGGGTGACATTCTGCTGACCAGCAGCCGTGATATTCACCGTCCGGTCATCACGCCCGGCAAGCCGTATGAGCGTTATGTGATTTGGATGGAGGATGATTTTTTCGCGCGCTTTCAGGACTGGGGCGATGACCTTTCCGCCTGCTTTAACGACACAGCCCGCAAGAAATACCAGCTGATCCGACCGGACAGCCATTTGCTTGCCCGTCTCAAGCAGCACGGCGCCTATATGGCGCAGATCAAGGCCGAGCGTCATTTTGGCAGCCGGACCTTGCTGTATGCCTGCCTGCTGGAATTTCTGGTCTACCTCAACCGCGCGTATTTCGACACACCGGACTCCATCCGGCATGATATTACGGAAAACGAAAAAATCAATCAGATTGTGGCTTATATCAACGACAATCTGACCGAAAACCTGTCGCTTGACCACCTTGCGAGCGTCTTTTATATCAGCAAATATTATCTGAGCAATCAATTTAAGCAATATACCGGCTTGACGCTCTATCAATTCATTATAAAAAAACGTCTGACCGTTGCACGCAATATGCTGCGCACCGGCGTACCAGTCACCGATGCCTGCCTGCGCTGCGGTTTTAACGATTATTCCAACTTCCTCAAGGCCTTTAAGCGAGAGTTCGGACATAATCCGAGCGACTATATCAAGCGTCTGCAATAAGAATCCCAGCATAGAACAATCTGCTTGTAAACCAAGCAGCATCCGAAGCGTGCATGTGACCCGCGTTTTGCAGCATGGCCCCGGACATCCGGCATAAAATTGTCGGCTATGCGAGCATCTACAGCCAACCGGAGTTTGTCGTGTCCGCGCCAAGCGGCTCATCATCCAAAAGCAGAATATTTTCCAGAAAAGACTGGTTTATGCCACATTGACGAAGCTGTTCTTTTTGTTATTATGGCTCCATAAAACAGCCGATATTGCGTCCGTTGGACAGCAGTATCGGCTGTTTTTCTGTTTATCTGGCGGCAGAGTACCACGGAAGGAGATCGTTCCGTGAAGATATCACCACAAAATGTAGACTCCTTGCAAACCTTTGCAAAAAATGCCCATCGTTGCTACATAGTTTAGCTAAAGCGCAACAAAGTAGATGGTTCAGCTTTCCGCAGAATCGGTGATATTCAAGGGCACTTTTTACCTTACTCATATCCAGATTAATTCCCTAAAGGCAAATCAACAAGCAGAACCGGGGGGGGGGGGGGGGGGGGGGGGGGGGGGGGGGGGGGGGTGGTGGGGGGTGCGGGGGCGGGGCCAGTCTAGATGGCCCTGGGGAACACCTATCTATACAATTTCAAGACCGCTTTAAGCGGCGATCC